>JAQVGR010000135.1 GCA_028696635.1 Candidatus Krumholzibacteriia bacterium
GACAGACGATGCTGCATCCCGCCTGGGGCTTCATCCTGCTCGGCATGGCCTTCTCGCTCGTGCCGGCGGCGCTCTGGCCGGCCGTGCCGATCCTCGTCAGAGAGAGGTTCCTCGGGACGGCGTACGGGATCATCGGGTGGATACAGAACGCCGGGCTCGCCGCCTTCCCGTGGCTCGCCGGCAGGATCGTCGACGCCGCCCCCGACGAGGCGGCAGGGTACGCCGACATGGAATGGATGTTCGCCTCGCTGAGCCTGCTGGGGCTTCTCTTCTCGATCCTGCTGATGGTCTACGACCGCAGGCGCGGGACGGGGCTCTCGCTCCCGACGAACGAGGCGCAGGCCCTGCAGCCCCCCGATGCGTGAGCGTCGGGGGGTCTCCTATTCGAGGATCCTCAGCAGCGCTTCCTCGAGCGTGCCCTCGGGGGCCTCGACTATCCGGCCGAGCTCTGTCCCGCCGCGCGAGACGATGATAGTCTCGACGGCCTCGACGCGGTGATACCTCTTCGCCGCGTCGGACCACTCGATCAGCTCCGCCGGCACCCCCGCCTCGACGGTGAAGCGGGAGCTCCCCACTGCGATCATCTCGATCTCGTCGACCGGGTACCCCGCCGCCTCGAGGACCTTCCATAGCCGCGGCACCTCGCGCTGCGAATCGCTGCACCACGTGCCGAGCACGACGGTGAAGGCCGCTCCGAAGAGCTTCTCCTCGAGCGCCGCGACGACGGCCGGGTCCGGCTCGTACTCGAAGAACTCCCGGTCCCAGTCGCCGAGGCGCTCCGCGATCGATTCGCGCGTCACCGGCCCGAACAGCACCGTGCCGCGCCCGGGGATCTCGACCGCCCGCAGCTCTATCGGGGCGGGCTTCGCCGGGGCCGGGTCACCCGCCTCGTCGGCGGCGCCAGTCCCCCCGGCCTTCGCCTCTCCCTCCGGCGGGTACGAATCGTTCCACCACTCGGGCTGGTCCTTGAGCCACCTGTCGAACCAGGAGACGATCGCGTCGTTCCAGATCCTGCGCTGCCCGAAATCGAGGATGAAATGCCCCTGCCCGGAGAACCGCAGGTACTCGACCTCGCGGCCGAGGATCTTCAGCGCGGTGTACATCTGCTCGCTCTCTCCCGGCGGGACGTTGTCGTCCGCGGTGCCGTGCGTCAGCAGCAGCGGCGTGCGGATCCGGTCGGCGGCGAAGAGGGGGCTCTGGCCGATGTAGATCTCGGGGCTGTTCCACGGGTAGCTCTCCGCGGCGGAGACGGCGTTGTAGGCGTATCCCCAGTTCCCCTCCCCCCAGTAGCTCGGGATCATGCTGATGCCGGCATGGGAGACCGCCGCGGCGAAGATATCGGTCCTCGTCAGGAGCAGCTGCGTCATGAAGCCGCCGAACGAGGCCCCGATGCACCCGACGCGGGCGGGATCGACGAACGGATGAGCGGCGAGGAAGGCGCGCGTGCTCTCGACGATCTCGTCGGCCGTTATCCGTCCCCACTCGTTCACGTGCCGCGCCGACCATTCCTGGCCGAAGCCGGTCGCGCCGCTCGGCTGCAGGACATAGACGACGTACCCGTGGGCAGCCCAGAGGTTCTTGGGGTACCTGCCGCCGAAGGTGCGGTCGACCGGCGAGGTGCCGGCATAGTAGTTGACGATGCAGGGGTACCGCTTCGCCGGATCGAAACCGGGGGGATAATGGACCCGCCCGACGATCGTCTCGCCGTCCGGCGCGGCGAAGTCCCACGGCTCGACCCTGCCGAGGACGACATGCCGGAACATCTCCTCCCCGGGGTCGCGTATCATCCGCGGCTTCTTGCGTCCGGAGAGCTCGAGCGACCAGACGCGGTGGGGAGCGTCGGCCCCCGAGCCGGTGTACACCGCCACGGGGCGGTCCCGGGCGAAGTCGATCGATCCTATGACCTCGACTCCCGCGTCGATCGCGGCGAACCGCTTCGACTCCGGATCGTACCGGTAGAGCCTGACGAACTCGGACTGCTCGGCGGTGAGGTATATCTTGCCGTCGAACGGCGCCCAGAACGCGCGGCTCACCGCCGGGTCGAAGTCGGCCGTGATCGCCTCGATCTCCTTCGTCCGGGGATCGATGATGTAGAGCTGGGTGTCGTAGTCGTTGGGGATCGCCCCCTCGGGGACATCCTTTCCCCGGTCGCCGAACGACGAAGGACCGGCGCTGATGAGGATCTTCGAGCCGTCGGGGGACCACGACGCCCTCCCGAGCCAGCGCCCCTCGACGAGCAGCTCGGTCGACTGGTCGGCGATGTCGAGGAGCAGGATCTGCTGGACGCTGAAGGGGCGCGCGGAGAGGTCCTCGCGGCTGCGCTCGATGATCGCCAGGCGCCCGCCGGGATCGATGTCATGCACGTTCACGCCGTACCGCCCGGCCGTCGCCTGGCGCACGGCGCCGCCGGGGACCGCCGCGATGCGCACCACAGAGAGGTTGCGTCCGTACGGGGGGCGGTCGTAGATGCCGAGCAGGCGCTTGACTCCCGTCTTGTCCTCGTCGGGCTTCTCGGTGACCGAGTACAGGACGAAATCGCCGGCGGGGCTCCACTCGTATCCGCCGAGATCCTTGAGATCCTCGAGAAGCGTCTCGACCGCTCCGGTGTCGATATCGATGATGCGCAGGCGCCCTCCGGCGACGTAGGAGATGCGTCTGCCGACGGGGGCCCACTGGAGGCTCGACAGTTCGGCGTCCCTGATCTCCCGCACAAGTTCCCCCGCGGGAAGCCTGCGGATCTCGACCCAGTTCTCCCGCGTGCCCTCCGGCGGGAGGGTCCGGTGGAGGCTCAGCGCGGCGAGGCTCCCGTCGGGGGAGACGTCGACGCCGTGTACGAACGGCGTCTCGAGCACCTGGGCGAGCGTCATCGGCGCGGCCGGATCGAGGGAGAGCTCCGGCTGCGAGTCGAACCCCTCGCCGGGAGAGATGCGCGCGCCGAACCGCCAGTCCCTGATCGTGTCGGAGGGGAGCGAGACGGTTTTGACGAGGATCAGGTGCTTTCCCTGCCCGAGGGAGGCGGTTCCCTCCTTCGCCCCGCCGCCCGTCGATTTCGCCACGGAGGCTCCGTCGATGAAGATCTCGAACGGATCGCTCGATTCGGCGCTCAGGGAGATCTTCATCCAGCGGGGGAGCTCGGCCCAGGCGGCGAGCCACGCTGCCTGGGGGCTTCCCGCGGCTGCTCCGAGGGCGGCGCCGGTCAAGTCGGCCTCTACCCGGTTCCAGACCGCATGCCCGAAGCCGGGCACCGCCAGTCTCGCCCCCGCCACGGGAGAGAGACCGGCGGGGTCGAGATGGGGGAACTCCAGAAGATACGCCGCGTCGTATCTCTTCTTCGACTCCTCCCGGAAGGCGGGGAGCGGGATGCCGACAGGCCCGAGCACGAGCCATTCGCCGACGGGGACACCTGCGGCGGCCTTCGCGGTGTCGGCGGGAGGCGCCGCGGCGGGAGCGGACGATGGCGCCGTCGAAACGGCGAACGAGAAGACCAGGGCCGCGCAGAGCGCGGCGAGCAGACGGATCCGGAGCGTCATGGCGATCCTTTCTCGAATGGCGCCCCCGCGGCCCCGGGCCGAAGGGAGGCGGTTGCCTGGTTCCGGCGCCGGCGGGCCGGCTGTGCGGCGCGGGGGGCGCGGAAGATGTCATAGTACCTCAGCAGGCCGCCCGGGTGCAAGAGGCGCACGGTCCCGCCCCCGACTTACAGAGCCCTTGCCCGACGGCGGGCGCCGTCGTATCTTGATGGGACGATTCGTCCGAATTGACGACGATAGACAGCCCGGGAGGAACATCGATGAGAAAGCGCATCATGCCGGTGCTCCTGCTCGCCGCGCTGCTCGCGGCCTGCGCGGAGGAGCGCAAGGACGCAGGACCGGCCGGCGGGAAGCAGGCAGAGAACGTCTGGTTATCGTACGGCGAGGGGATGGAGCTGGCCCGCAACCTCGGCAAGCCGGTCGTTATAGACTTCTACACCTCGTGGTGCCGCTGGTGCAAGGTCATGGACGAGAAGACCTTCTCCGACCCGAGGGTCTCCTCCTACCTCGCCGAGCATTTCATCTGCATCCGCCTCAACGCCGAGGGGCGCACGGGGGCCCTGAAGTGGAAGGACCGGGTATACACCCCCGCCGAGCTGACACGCGCCTTCCAGGTGCAGGGATATCCGTCGCTCGCCTATATCGACGATGGCGGGGATCTGGTGCTGGTCGATCCCGGGTTCAAAGAGCCCGGCCCGTTCATGCAGGTGCTCGAGTACGTCCGGAGCGGGTGCCACGAGAAGGGGGTCACCCTCGACCAGTACCGCCGGAACGGCGGCAGGTGCGGCTGAACCACCGCGGCGGAGGCTGAACGCCCGCCGCCCGGGGCCCTATGCGGGTCTATCCGAAGGGAAGGATGATCAGATGCGGATCGGTGTGCTGACCGGCGGCGGAGACGCCCCCGGACTCAATCCGGCGGTCGCCGGAGTGGTCGAGCTCGCCACGACGTACGGATACGAGGTCGTCGGCCTGAAGCGCGGATGGGAGGCGCTCTCGATTCCGGAGAACGAGGGGTATATCGTGAACCTCGGTCCGGAGATCATACGGGAGTACGCCCGGCTCGGCGGGAGCAAGCTGCAGTGCAGCAGGACCAACCCCGTTTCCGAGGAGAACGACCGGACCGATCTGGTGCGCGAGAACATGAAAAAGCTGCGCCTCGACGCGATCGTGGCCATCGGCGGCGAGGACACCCTCGGCGCCGCGGCGGTCCTCTCCGAACGGGGGGTGCCGGTCGTCGGTATCCCCAAGACGATCGACCGCGACCTCTACGGCACCGAGTACTCGCTCGGGTACGACACGGCCCTCAACGTGATCTGCGAGAGCGCCGAGAGGATAGCCCACACGGCCGAATCGCACCAGACGATCTTCTTTCTCGAGGTGATGGGGAGGCACGCCGGGTGGCTCGCCCTGCGCGGCGGCGAGTCGTCCTTCGCCGACGTCATCCTGATCCCCGAGCATCCGTTCAGCCTCGCCCACCTGCGCGACGTCCTCGCCGAACAGCTCGGGAGAAGCCGCGCGATGGGGTTCGATCAGATCTACAAGCTGATCGTCGTCTCCGAGGGCGCCCACATCTCCGGCGAAGGGGAGGTCCGCAAGGACGCCCAGCTCGACGAGTTCGGACACTACAGCCTCGGGGGGGTCGGAAACTACCTCAAGGGGCTTCTCGAGCACGATTTCAAGCACACCCGCTACACCGCCCTCGCCTACCTGCAGCGCGGCGCGCCTCCATCGCAGAAGGACAGGCAGATGGGGCGCCGGTTCGGCAACAACGCGGTCGAGATGATCCGCAGCGGAGACTTCGGACATTACATCGGGGTGCAGCGCGCGCGCCTGAAGAAGGTCCCGCTCCGCGAGATCATGCGCTCTCCGGCGCTCGTCGATGTCCAGAAGTACTACGACACCGAGCGGCTCAACGTGAAGCAGCAGTGGACCAACGGCGAGTAGGCCGGCTCGATCCGTCCCCGTCCCGCGCTCCGACCGGGTCTATCGCGTGAACAGCCCGACGGTCTCGACGTGAAAGGTCCCCGGAAAGAGATCGATCACGTGGATCTGCGCCGGATGGTACGAGGCCTCCGCGAGCCGCCTCGCGTCGCGCGCGAAGGTCGGCGGATCGCACGAGACCATGACGATCTCGGCGGGCCGGAGCTTCACGATCGCCCGCAGCACCTCGG
>JAQVGR010000136.1 GCA_028696635.1 Candidatus Krumholzibacteriia bacterium
CTATACTTTTCTCATATATATAAGTTAGGGGCAAAGCTGAACTGGTCGAACCGAAAGAATTAGCAGAACAGTACCCCAAGGCTTGTGAATATTTACTGGCTAACCGAGAGAAATTACATGCGAAGGAGCGCGGCAAATGGAAACATGATAAATGGTACGCATTCGGAAGATCACAAAATTTGAGTGAAATGGAACAACGGAAGATTCTGACACCAAGCATTGCACAGGAGGCTTCGTACACTTTGGACAATGAAGGGATATATTATTTCCTCGGTAGCGGAGGCGGCGGAGGAGGAGGTTACGGAATAACGCTAAAAACAGACCTGAAAGAGTCTTATGAATATATCCTTGGATTACTAAATTCTCGATTATTAGACTGGATGTTGAAAAGAATTAGCAGCACCTTCCGCGGTGGTTACTTTGCATTTAGTAGACAGTTTATTGAATCTCTTCCAATCCGTACCATAGATTTTTCTAATCCTGCAGAAAAAGAAATGCACGATCGCATTGCAGCTCTTGTTCGCGCAATGTTAACGCTTAAACAAAGACAGTCTGCTACAAGCTCGGAACAAGAGAACATTGTTCTGCAAAGCCAGATAGACACCACGGATGCTGAAATAAATAATTGTGTTTATACTTTGTACGGTTTAACCAAAGGCGAAATTTCCATTATCGATGAAGTAATAGAAGTTTGATTTTTAGAATATCCTGGAAATAGTCTCTTCAATTCGAGATCTCTAAAATCCTAGCCGCAAATAGCTACTGCACCGCCCCCTTACAACTGGGGGGGGGGCCTCCCCACCTACTATGCGCATACCGCATATTGAGAGCGTGATCGCTTTAGTGAATCAACTAAAGCGACCCTTTTTGTCGACGGTCACTATCATTTGTGTAACGTGCGCAAAAAGTGGCGACCCCGGCAGGGATCGAACCTGCAACCCCCAGCTTAGAAGGCTGGTGCTCTATCCGATTGAGCTACGGGGTCGCCTTTTTTCAAGCACCTATCTGTCGGTCGATGTGCATCTATCACAGGGCGGGAGAATAGTAACCATTGGCAGAGCCGAAGTCAATGAAGCAGGATGCCGGGCGAGGCGCGACCACCCGAGCGCGCTCCGTTTCTCCCTGGACCGGCGAGATGGCCAAGAGGCATACTGCTGGCTATGAGACCTCAAGCTAATATCTCAGGGCGGCTCTCTGCGGGATTATGCGCCGCCGCTCTTCTCACCGCTTCATGCGGTGAGCGGGAGGCGGAACTCGCCTCCTTGCATTCTCTCATTTCGGGGCGGTGGGAATTCCGCGAAGCGGGCGGCGCGTGGCTCCCCGCCGCCGTGCCGGGGTGCGTCCACACCGACCTGCTCGCGGCCGGTCTGATCGGCGACCCGTTCTACCGGACGAACGAGGATTCCCTCCAGTGGATCGGCGAGCGGGACTGGGAGTACCGGACCGTCTTCGACATCCCAGAGGTACTGCTGGAGCACGAGCGCGTCGAGCTGATCTTCGAGGGGCTCGACACCTACGCCTCGGTCGCGCTCAACGGGGAGCCGCTGCTGGAGGCGGACAACATGTTCCGCATCTGGACCGTCCCGTGCCGCGGCCTCCTGCGCGAGGGCGACAACGAACTGCTCGTCCGCTTCCGCTCGCCGCTGCGCGTCGAGGCGGAGAAGCGCGCGGCGAGCCCGTACGGCTACCCCGGCGGCGACAGGGTCTTCACCCGCAAGGCGGCGTATCACTACGGGTGGGACTGGGGGCCGAGGTTCGTCACCTGCGGGATCTGGCGCCCCGTGCGGCTTCGCGCCTGGAGCGGGGCGCGGATCACCGATGTCCATGCGCGCACTGCGGGGCTCGAAGACGGCCATGCGTTGCTGCGCGTGGATGTCGAGATCGAATCGACAGGGCCAATCGAGGCGCGGGTCTTTCTAGAACCCGATGATCCGGCGATGCCCCGCGCCGAGAGCGAAACGCGTCTCGGCGGCGGCATCGATACTTTGTCATTCGACATTGGTATAGACGATCCCGATCCCTGGTGGCCCTCGGGTCTCGGGGAGCAGGCAATACAGAGGTTCACCGTCAGTCTGTCGGCTGAGCGAAGGATACTGGACTCACGCTGCGTCTCGACCGGGATTTGCTCCGTCCGGCTCGTGGACGAGCCGGACGGGAGATTCCATTTCACCGTCAACGGCGAGCCGGTCTTCATGAAGGGGGCCAACTGGATCCCCCTGGACAGCTTCGTCCCCCGCGCCTCCCCCGGAGACTACCGCCGCCTGCTCGTCGCGGCGAAAGAGGCGGGGATGAACATGCTCCGCGTCTGGGGGGGCGGGATCTACGAGCAGGATATCTTCTACGATCTGTGCGACTCGCTCGGGCTGCTCGTCTGGCAGGACTTCATGTTCGCCTGCGCGATGCACCCCGGAGACGAAGCGTTCCTGCGATCGGTCGAGGCGGAGGCCCGCGACAACATCCGCCGCCTGCGCAATCATCCCTGCATCGCCCTCTGGTGCGGGAACAACGAGAGCGCCGAGGGGTGGGCCAACTGGGGGTGGCAGGCCGGCTACGACGAGCTGCAGCGCGCCGCCGTATGGAGCGCCTACGACACCCTCTTCCACCATATCCTCCCCGCCGCCGTGCGGGGGCACGACGGGGCGAGGGCCTACGCCCCCTCCTCCCCGCGCTACGGCCGGGCCGATCCGCGCTCCCTCGCCGAGGGTGACGCGCACTACTGGGGAGTGTGGCATGACGCAGAACCGTTCTCCGTCCTCGAGGAGAAGGTCCCGCGGTTCATGAGCGAGTTCGGCCACCAGTCGTACCCTTCGATGCGGACAATAGAGTCGTTCACCCTGCCCGGGGACCGGCAAATCGGCTCGGCCGTGCTACGGTCGCACCAGAAGCACCCGCGCGGCGACGGGCTGATCCGCCTCTACATGGAGCGGGAATACCGCGTCCCCGACGGGTTCGAGGCGTACGTCTATCTCAGCCAGGTCGTGCAGGCCGGGGGGATCAGGCGCGGGCTAGAGGCGCACCGGCGCGCGATGCCGTACTGCATGGGGACCCTCTTCTGGCAATTGAACGACTGCTGGCCGGTCGCCTCGTGGTCGTCGATCGACGATCACGGCCGCTGGAAGGCGCTGCACTACGCGGCGCGCGAGGCCTTCGCCGACATCCTCGTCTCGCCGGCCCGGCGCGGCGACTCGCTGTTCGTCTACATCGTCTCCGACCGGCGCGAGACGGCGGCGGGGACGCTCCGGGTGCGCCTCTTCGACCTCGACGGCTGGGAGCTGGTGCGCCGGCATGTCGAGATTTCCGCGCCGCCCCGCTCGAGCACGGTCGTATTCGCCGAGGCGGCGGCGGCGCTTCTGCGCGGGCACGACCCGCGGCGCGCCGTCCTGTCGCTCGCCTTCGATACCGGCGGACAGCGCTACCGGGGCCGGCACTACTTCGTCCCCCCGAATGAGCTCGACCTCCCCGAGGCCCACGTGCGCTGGGATGCCGAGCCCGACGGCGCGAACTGGCGGCTGCGCCTGTGGTCGGGGGCGCTGGCGCGCGCGGTACACCTCGAGCTCGACGGCCAAGACGGCTGGTTTTCCGACAACTTTTTCGATATCATGCCGGGCGACACGGTCCGGGTGCTCCTGACGCCCTCGTCGCCGATCGACCGGCTCGAGGGACGCCTGAGGATCATGACGCTGAAGGATACGTACCAGTGACGAAAGGAACAGCACGATGAAACGAACCGTCATCGCCGCGCTCGCCGTGACGGCGGCACTCCTTCTCGCCGGCTGCGGATCGGGGGAGGACATCGTATCGTACGTCGATCCGCTGGTGGGCACCGGCGGCCACGGCCACACCCACCCGGCGGCGAGCATGCCGTTCGGGATGGTCCAGCTCGGCCCCGACACCCGCCTCTCCGGCTGGGACGGCTGCTCCGGGTACCATTACTCGGACGATGTCGTCTACGGATTCAGCCACACGCACCTCAGCGGGACGGGATGCTCCGACTACGGAGACATCCTCGTGACGGCGACCACCGGCGAGCCGGTCCTCGCGGCGGGCGAGGGAGACGATACGGGCACCGGATACCGCTCGCGCTTCCGCCACGAGACCGAGCGCGCCGAGCCGGGATATTACGCCGTCGAGCTCGACGACTACAAGATCAGGGCCGAGATGACGGCCACGGCGAGGTGCGGGGTGCACCGCTACACCTTCCCGCGAACGGACCGCGCGAACATCATCTTCGACCTGCTCCACCGCGACCGGGTGATCGACGCGGCGATACGGATCACCGGCTCCGTCACGATCGAGGGATACCGGCGATCGAGCGCGTGGGCCAGGGACCAGCACGTCTACTTCGCCGCCGAGTTCTCCGAGCCGTTCGAGTCGTACGGGATCGCCACGGGCGAGAGGGTGCTGGAGGGGGTCACCTCCGCCTCGGGGGAGAACGTGAAGGCGTTCTTCACCTTCGACAGGCGCCGCGGCGGACCGGTGACGGTGAAGGTCGGGATATCGGCGGTCGACGCCGAGGGGGCCCGGCGCAACCTCGCCGAGGAGATCGCGCGCCACGATTTCAAGCGCGTCCGCACCGAGGCGCGCGAGGCCTGGCGGCGGGAGCTCGGCGCCATCCGCGTCGACGGGGGCACGGAGAGACAGAAACGGACCTTCTACACGGCGCTCTACCACTGCCTGCTCGCGCCGAACCTCTACAGCGACATCGACGGAAGGTACCGCGGCCGCGACCTCGCCGTCCACACCGCGGACGGGTTCGACTATTACACGGTCTTCTCCCTCTGGGACACCTACCGGGCCGCGCATCCCCTCTTCACGATCATCGAGCGCGAGCGCACCGTCGATTTTCTCAGGACGTTCCTCGCGCAGTACCGCCAGGGCGGCGCGCTTCCCGTGTGGGAGCTCGCCGCCAACGAGACGGGGACGATGATCGGGTATCACGCCGTGCCGGTGATCGCCGACGCGTGGGCGAAGGGGATCCGCGATTTCGACGCGGAGGAGGCGCTCGAGGCGATGGTCGCCTCGGCCGACCGTGACGACCTCGGCCTGAGGCAGTACAAGGAACTCGGGTTCATCCCGGCAGACAGCGAGGGGCAGTCGGTCTCGCGCACACTCGAGTACGCGTACGACGACTGGTGCATCGCCGTATTCGCGAAGGACCTCGGCCACGACGAGCTCTACAGGCGGTTCATCGGGCGCGCGCAGGGATACAAGCACCTCTACGACCCGGAGACCGGGTTCATGCGGCCGCGCGTGAACGGCGGCTGGCTCGACCCCTTCGACCCCGCCGAGGTCAACTTCCACTACACCGAGGCGAACGCGTGGCAGTACTCGTTCTACGTCCCGCAGGACGTGGCGGGGCTGATCGCCATGACGGGGGGGCGCGAGGTCTTCGCCGACCGGCTCGACGCCCTCTTCGAGACGGACAGCGGCGCGTCGGGGCTCGATCTGCCCGACGTGAGCGGGATGATCGGCCAGTACGCGCACGGGAACGAGCCGAGCCACCACATGGCGTACCTGTACGACTACGCCGGGATGCCGTGGAAGACGCAGGAGCGCGTTCGCGAGATCATGGAGACGATGTACGGCGACACCCCGGACGGGCTGTGCGGGAACGAGGACTGCGGCCAGATGTCGGCGTGGTACGTGATGAGCGCCCTCGGGTTCTAC
>JAQVGR010000137.1 GCA_028696635.1 Candidatus Krumholzibacteriia bacterium
CCTGATATCCGGGGAATGCCACCGCCGGTTCGTGTGAAAGAGGCGTTCTCCGCCTACTCCCGGCGCGTGTGCAGCGCCATCCCGTCGACCGCCCGCCTGATCAGGGCGTACGTCCGGCGGAATTCACCGAGATCCCCGCCGTACGGGTCGGGTACCTCCCGGACCGGGGGATCGGCGAGCAGACCGATCATGAATGTCCGGGAGCGCGCCTCGGGGAAACGGCGCTCGATCTCCCGGCGGTTAGAGTCGTCGAAGACGAAGACGATCTCCCGGTCCCCGACGGTCCCGGCGTCGATGAGCGACGAGCGGTGAGCGGAGAGGTCGATCCCCGATTCCCTCGCCGCCTCGACCGCCTCGGGGGGAGGCCGGCGCCCCGCGGGGGCGAGGTATCCCGACGAGCCGACCTCTATATCCGGGGGGAGGACCGAGCGGGCGTAGCGCTCGGCGTAGGGGCTGCGGCAGATGTTCCCCTTGCAGACGAAGTGTATCTTCCTCGACCGGGCGAGGATCTCTCTCAGTCCTGCCGGACGGCCGCCCGCGCCGGGGGCAGCGGCGCGTCCGATCCGACCGCGCAGTTTCTTCATCACCGATCCCGCCAGAGAAGCGATCTGCGCAAACCCCGGGAGCGGGTCGTCTATGACGAAGGTGTCGCTTCGCTCGCGCAGCAGCAGCAGGTGCCGCGCCTCGGCGAGGACCGAGCCGAGCGGAAGGGTGTTCATGCGCGGATCGGACCTGTCGCGCGAGAGGTTGACGATGTTCCAGTGGATGTCGCTTGCGAGGTTGCGGCAGCAGATCCCCGTCCGGTACCCCTGCCCGAACTCGCGCCGCCCCTCGACCAGCATCTGATAGAGGTACCAGGGGAAATCGGCCCCCGCGGCGAGCGCGAGCGGGAGGGAGCCCCAGAACCTTCCGTTGATCTCGAGCAGCCGCCACTCCCCGGAGGTGCGATCGTGCCTGAACTCGAACATCGCTACCCCCGTGTAGTCCAGGGCGGCGGCGATCCTCCGCGCGGCGTCGAGCATCCCGCCGTCAAGGGGGACGCTCCGCCGGTACGAGGACCCGCCCCCCCTGAGCGGCTCGTGGATCCGCTCGTGCCGGAACGCGAAGAGTATCGTCCCCGACCGTGCGAGGATCTCGATCCCCGTCCCCCGTCCCGGGCAGTATCGCTGCGCGAGAACCCTCCCCCTGAGCAGCATCGACTCCGCCAATCTCTCGAGCTCCCCGCGATCGAATGCGATCCGGACCCTGTTCTTCGAGGAGGGATCGAACGGGTCGAATGACGAGATCGGCTTGAGCACGAGCGGGAACCCGTGCGTGCGAGCGGCCTCCGCCGCCTCCTCGATCGATCCGACGGGCGATTCATCGGGGACGGGAACGCCGAGGGACCGCGCCAGCTCCGAGGTCTTCGACTTGTCCGAGACGATCCCGTGCGCTCGATCGGACAGCAGGCAGAGCCGCGCATGCCGGCCCAGCTCCTCTCTCGCGCGGCGCAGCGGGATCTCCGTCTCGTCGGTGCACGGGATCACCAGATCGAACGGCGCGCTCCGGACGGCTGCCAGGA
Organism: Candidatus Krumholzibacteriia bacterium; assembly: GCA_028696635.1. GTDB lineage: Bacteria > Krumholzibacteriota > Krumholzibacteriia > Krumholzibacteriales > Krumholzibacteriaceae > JAQVGR01. The sequence goes on from JAQVGR010000137.1 coordinate 1,562, forward strand.
GATCGTCCTCCCACAGTCGGCTCTCCGGAGAGTAGGGGCGGATCTCGTGGTTCCTCGCGATGTACCGCGACCGCAGCGCCGGGGCGCCGGGGGCGCACCATCCGGTATGGACCTCGATCCCCCTGCGTCCGAGGGAGCGGACGACCGAGAGGAACGCCCGCTCGTCGGTTCCGAGCACGAGGACGCGCCGGTGCACCGCGCCTCCCGGTCCCGCGGAAGCCGTCTCGTCATCGCGCGGCGTGCCAGGCATGATACTCCCTCAGGGTCGAGCCCCTGAATCGTCCGGCGGCGGCATCGAACAGGTATTCGATGTCGCGGTAGAGGGCCTCGACGCTCTCCGCGGTCCTGAACCGGGGGCTGCCCCCCGGCATCAGCTCGGACGAATGAAGCATGAACTCGGCGTAATCCTTCCCGCGGTCGAACGTATCCTCGAGGATGGCGGCCATGTCGAGGCGGTTTCGCCCGTTCGGCCTGAGCCACGAGACGGGCCTGCTCGCGCGGTCGAGCGCCCTGGCGAGCAGCGGGTTCCAGGCGACGGCCGCGGCCGCCGCCCGCCTGGCAGCGCCGCCCCTGCGCACTATCGTGACCGGCACCTCGAGCAGGGGGAGATCGCCCTCCCGCGAGATGTCGTCCCGGTCGAGGAAGTACGAGCGCTCCGGGAACCCCCGAAAATCGGGCCCCCCGCTGCCGCCGGGAGCGCCGGGGTACCGCCTCCACGAGACGTGCGGGGTGACCGAGCAGTCGACGAGGTATCCCCTGGCGGCGAGCATCCGCGCGTACCTCGCGTCGAATCCCCATCTGCCGGCCCGGTGGCTGGCCACGGCGGCCTGGAAGGTGTCCTCGAGCAGGGCGGTCATGAATCCGATCTTCTCCTCCATGACGCGGTCGGGATACTCGGTCAGGTAGGGCTGGCCGGCGTGGTCCGCCCCGGAGAGCGGATGCGGCGGGGGGGTGTTCCACGCGTGAAGGTGCATCCCGATCTCCCCGGCCTTTCTCTCGAGGACATCGCGGGCGAACTCGACGAATGCGGGGGCGACGGCCATCTCGTACGACACCAGCCAGGTCGGCCGCAGCGAGTATCTCTCGCAGAGGGCCTGGAACCGGGGCAGCAGCCGCGCGTTTCGCGTGCCGATCTCCCGGCTCCCCGACCAGAGATCGTCGCCTTCCGTGTCCATGGTGACCAGCAGGAACGGCTTATTTCCGGTCTCCGGCATGGGCAGGATAGTACCGGGGCCTCCCCGCCGACTGCAAGCATTCAAAGCGCGGCGGGCGGCCGGCGGCATGGGCCGGGGGAGCGGGGTTCCATGCGCCTAAGCGTCATTTTGCGCCTGTTCCCCGCCCGCCGTTGCCGCTATAATCGCCCGCACCGGCCTCGCCGGCGCAGGCGCGGCCAGGAGACGCGCGCGATGAAGGAACACGCGAAGATACTCATCGTCACCAGCACCCTCACCGGGGGCGGGGCGGGAAACCACATCCTGTCGCTCTGCAGGTATCTCAGGTCGGTATCGATCGATCCGTTCGTCCTGACCATCGCGGCGCGCAGGCAGGAGCTCGAGGAGAGGCTGGAGAGCGAAGGGGTCCCGATCCTCCGCCATCCGCTCCGCTCGCTGATCGGGATCCTGTCGAGGAAGTACCGTTCGGGACTGAGGCGGACGGTCGAGTCGGTCGATCCCGATATCGTGCACGCTCACCAGTATCACGGGGAGATGACGGCCAGGGTTGCCGCCCGCTACACGCGCGCGCCGCTCGTCGTCACCAGGCACAGCTCCGGCCTCGAGTTCAGCGGGACCAGGAGAGCGCTCGCTCGTATCGCCGCGGGCCGGATCGGGGCGGCGATAGCGGTGAGCGGCGACGCCGCGCGCGAGGCCGTGTCGACGGGGGTGCCGGCGGCGAAGATCTCGGTGATCCCGAACGGCGTCGATACGTTGCGGTTCAGGGCCCTCGACGGACCGGAGAAGGCAGCGCGCAAAAGGGAGATCCTCGGGGAGTACTTCCCCGGGGATTGTCCTCCCGATACCGTCCTCGTCGGAGCGGCCGGGGCGCTCAAGCCGGTGAAGAACCACGCGCTGTTCCTGCGCGTCGCCTCGAGGGCGGTCCGCGCCGATCCGTCACTGCGGGAGCGGCTCAGGTTCATCGTGGCCGGGGAGGGAGAGCTGCGGGGCGAGCTGGAATCGCAGATCGCCTCCGCCGGCCTGGCCGGGCACGTCGCCCTGCCGGGGTACATCGACGGGCTCGACGACCTGCTCCCCTGTCTCGATATATTCCTGGTGACCTCGAGGTCCGAGGGGGTGCCGATCGCCCTGCTGGAGGCGATGTCGTCGGGGGCCGCCTGCGTGGCGGGGGATGTGGGCGATATAGCGGAGATTCTGGGCGATGCGGGGCTCGTGATGCGCCCCGGGGATGAGGACGGCTTCGTCGAGGCGGTCGGGCGGTTGGCCGCGGACGGGGCCGGGAGGACCGAGATCGGAAGGCGGGCCCGGGTCAGGGCCCTCGAGCGATTCGACGTGGAGATATGGGGGGCACGGACCGTCTCCGTGTACGAAAAGCTCCTCGGGGGGGCGTGGGGCGAGCATGCCTCGCGCCGCCGTGCGATTCCGAGATGACCGCCTGTCCGCGCCGCGGGCTGCCCCGCCCTACCGGCACAGCGCGAGGAGGACCCCCGCCGCGACGGCGGAGCCGATCACGCCGGCCACGTTGGGACCCATCGCGTGCATCAGCAGGAAGCTGTTCCTGTTCGCCTGGAGTCCGATCGTCGTCACCACGCGCGACGCCATCGGAACGGCGGAGACGCCGGCCGCTCCGATGAGCGGGTTGATCTTGTCCCTGCTCAGCAGGTTCATCAGCTTGGCGAGCAGGACGCCGGCGGCGGTGCCGATCGAGAAGGCGAAGAGCCCGAGAAAGAGGATGCCGAGCGTCTCGTAGTGGAGGAACTGGTCGGCGGCGAGCTTCGATCCGACGGTGAGCCCGAGCAGGATGGTGACCGTGTTGATCAGCTCGTTCGCGGCGGTGTGCGACAGCCGTTCGACCACTCCCGACTCCCTGAGCAGGTTGCCGAACATCAGCATCCCGATCAGCGGGGTCGCGCTGGGGAGCAGGAGGATGCACAGCCCGAGGACGGGCAGCGGGAAGAGGATCTTCTCGATCGGCCGCACCTCCCGCAGCTGCCGCATCTCGATGGCGCGCTCTTTTTTCGTGGTGAGCAGCTTCATGATCGGCGGCTGGATGATCGGGACCAGGGCTATGTACGAGTAGGCGGCCACCGCGATCGCGCCGAGCATGTGGGGGGCGAGGCGGCCGGCCAGGTAGATCGCCGTCGGCCCGTCTGCGCCGCCGATGATGCCGATCGCCGCGGCCTCCTGTATCGAGAAGTTTATCCTCCCGGTCATTCCTGAGAGCGCCAGGGCTCCGATGAGAGTGCCGAAGATGCCGAACTGGGCCGCCGCGCCGAGCAGGGCGGTCTTCGGGTTGGCGATCAGGGGGCCGAAATCGGTCATCGCCCCGACCCCCATGAATATCAGGAGGGGGAAGAGACCGGTCTGCAGCCCGAACGCGGAAAGCAGGCCGAGAAATCCGTCCGGTCCGGCGATCCCCGCAAGCGGTATGTTCGAGAGGATCCCGCCGAACCCGATCGGCAGCAGGAGGAGCGGCTCGAACCTTCTGCGGATCGCGAGGTAGATGATATAGCAGCTCAGCGCGATCATGATGATCTGCCCCAGCCCGACGCGGAGCCGGGACCCGGCCGCGGCGCCGGGCTCCTCGCCCGGCAGGGGGGTGCGGCCGAGAATGGCCGATATGCCGGTCGAATGCCACATCTCCTCTATCTGCCCGCGGACCGTGGTACGGTCGGCCGCCGCCGAATCCGCGCCGGCGACGTCGCGCGGCGGCGCCCCGGCGGGGGCGCGCTCCGGCGCGGCCGCCGCCGACCATACGCTCAGGGCGCATATCACGATCAGCGCGAGGAGCCATGCGACGCCGGTGCCCCGCATGAACGATCTCCCGTCTTTTCCCCGCTGCGCGTCGCGTGTTCCCATATCGCTCCGTCAGTTGATGTAGAGCAGCACCTGATCGCTCTTGACGTGGTCCCCGACCG
>JAQVGR010000138.1 GCA_028696635.1 Candidatus Krumholzibacteriia bacterium
CAGCCGAACGAGTACACGAAGATCGAGAATATGGCTGGGGACGCGAAGGTCTTCGCGCACCTCTTCCTTGCGGGGTGACAGAAGGCGGCCACTTTCCTCTGGTCAAACAGCCCTCCCTCCATGGTATACTCTGCCGACGCCGCCGTTACGCGCGATCCGGGAGGGGCGCAGATGCCGTTGGCAAGGAAGCTGCTGATCTTCGCCGCATTTCTCGTCCTCAGTCTCCTCTTTTTCCGCATCTGCATTGATAACGGATTCTGGCTCGGCTACGACTTCGTCGGGCTGGAGAACAGCGTGCTGGCGGCAAGGGGTCCGTCGGCGATCTTCGCCAGCGAGTCGCCGTTCAAATTCCAGCCGCTCGTCTACGCCGTCCATTATTTTCTCTTCCTCCGGTTCGGATTCGACGCGGGAGGGTACCTCCTGTTCAATATCCTCCTGCACGGCTTCAATTCGTTCCTCGTCTACCTGCTCGTGGCGGCGCTGCTGCGCGACCGCGTCGTAGCCCTCGTCGCGGGGTTGCTCTTCGTATTCACCGTCGGCAGCTACGGAAAATCGGTGATGACGGCCTCGGGGATCGAGGATCTGCTGATCACGACCCTGACGCTGTGCACGATGCTCTTCTATTTCAGCGGCGAGCTGTACCACCGCGGGCGGATGAGCTCCCCGTTCTACCTGTCGGCCCTCGTGTTCTTCGTCGCGTCGATGCTCACCCGCAGCACGAGCCTCGCCATTCTCGTGTGTTTCGTCGCATTCAACTTCTTTTTCAAGAAAGAGCGCGGGCGCAGGATCTTCGATCCGGGCCTGCTGCTGTTCATCTTCCTCGCCGCCGCGGCTCTTGCCGTCAAGGCGACGGTCTTCGAATACCGTCCGCCGCTCTACACGGAGTACCCCGGCGCCGCGAAGTTCATCTACTACGCGGCGAAGAACGTGTTCAACTACCTCGTGCGCATGATCTTCCCGATCCACACCTCGCACCTGGTCTCGGAGGCGAACACGGCGGTGCGGTTCGTATACCGCTTCGCCACCGAGATCCGCATCCTCATCGCTTTGACTGTGATCTCATACTCGTTCTTCGGTTTTGTCTTCGGAAACCGGGCGATCCGGTTCTTCATCGCCTGGACGTACATCATGGTGCTGCCGTTCGCCTTCTTCCAGTTCCCCGAAGACTGGCTCAACATGCGGCACCTCTACCTTGTCTCGGTGGGTTTCGTCTCGGTGATCGCCGCCGGCGCCGTGTACTGCTCCCGCATGATCGCCGAGAACCGACTGCGGCGATTCGTACCCTTCGTCGTCCCCCTCGCGTTCGTCCTGCTGTCGCGGTTCATCATCGTGCAGCTCGACCGCAGCTACGAGGCGAAGGCGTCAGGACCAGAGATCTCCTGGTACCGGCAGCGGCTCGCCGAAAAATATCCCGAGGTCTCTCTCGAGGGAGACCGGCTCATCTACCGGAAGTGACCCCCTACCTGACAACCCTGACCCCCGCCATGCGCTCGAGCCTCCCCGCGTCGCGCCGGCGAAGGCGCACGCGGTAGCGTATCGTCTCGCCGTCGATCTCGCGGGAAAAGACGGCGACGTTCTCCTCGATGAAGGCGATCGTCCGCCCGTCCCCCGCGTGGACAGCCACCTCGGCGGTCAGCGTGTCCTGCATCGCGCGCTCGCGCACCGCGTCGAGAAGACTGTCAATCCCTTCCCCCGTCGCGGCGCTGACGGGGATCGAGCCGCCGTGGCTGGCGGCAAGCCGGGGAATCTCCCCCTCGTCCGCAAGCAGATCCGTCTTGTTGAATACGATCAGTGTGGCTGCGCGTGGGGAGGAATCCGGCACCGCGCGGGCTCCGGCGGGCCCTCCGGCGAGTATCCGCCGGAGGACGTCGTCGACGATCCGGATCCGGTCCTCACGGCGCGATTCGGCGGCATCGACGACATGCAAGAGGAGATCGGCCTCTTCGACGTCGAGCAGCGTGGCGTGGAAGCTCGACACGAGGTGGGCGGGAAGCTTGCGGATGAACCCTATCGTGTCGGTGAACAGGACCGGACCCGCGCCGGGGAGCTCGACCCGGCGCGTCGTCGAATCGAGCGTCGAGAAGAGCCTGCTGCTCTCGAGGACGTCGCTCCCCGCGAGACGATTGAGCAGAGTCGATTTCCCCGCGTTCGTGTACCCGACGATGGTGATGTTGTAGAGGCCGCGGCGATTCTTACGCCGCTCGCGCGCGCCCCCCTCTATCCGTTCGAGCTCGCGCTTGAGGCTTGCGATCCGCTCGCGAATCCGCCTCCGGTCGACTTCGATCTGCGTCTCGCCGGGCCCCCGGGTCCCTATCCCCCCCGCCTGACGCGAAAGATGCTCCCAGAGCCGGCGCAGGCGGGGAAGGGCGTAGGCAAGCTGGGCGATCTCCACCTGTATGCGCGCCTGGCGCGTGCGCGCCCGCCTTGCGAATATGTCGAGTATCAGCTCGGTGCGGTCGATGACGTTGACGCTGAGGCGCTTCTCGATGTTTCGCGCCTGCGCGGGGGAGAGATCGTCGTCGAAGATCACCAGGTCGACGTCCCCTTCGGAAATCCGTCCGGCAAGCTCCTCGAGCTTGCCGGCGCCTATGTAGGTCGAGCCGTCGAGCCGGGTGCGCTGCTGGATCGTGCTGCCCGAGATCGAGGCGCCGGCGGTCCGAGCGAGCAGCCCCAACTCGGCGATGTTTGCCTCCTCTTCGCGGAAGGTCGAGCCGGGAAGCTTGACGCCGACGAGCAGTGCCCGCTCGACGGGGCGTGACGGCGGCGGCGTGTAGAACGGCATCTTATCGCAGGAGGATAACCCGTTTGGTGAGCGAACGCTCACCGACCTGGAACTTGCAGTAATATACCCCGGGGGCGACCCGCGCGCCGGTTTCGTCGTTCCCGTCCCATGATACGCTGTACTCGCCGGGGCTCAGATGCTCCCGCTCGAGTATCGAGCGCACCAGCCGGCCCTTCACGTCGTAGATCCGCACCGAGCCAGTCCCGGACCTTGCGGCCACCGCGCCAGCCGACAGCGATGAATCCCCGACTACCAGGCCGATCATCAGCGAAGAGACGAATGGGTTCGGGAACAGGCGCATGCTCTCCTCGGGGAGACGCTCCGGCGCCAGCTCTCCTGTCGCCCTGTAGCGGGCGAGGTCGCCGGCGCCGACGCGCCCGGCAAGGATCGTACCGTCGGTCATCTGCGCCTCGACGGAGAATGGCGCCCCGGCATCGACGAGCGCCTGCTCGACGATTGTGACGATCCGTCCGCTGACGATCTCCCAGCCATCTGCCCCCGCGCCGGAGACGGCGAGCCACTCGACGTCCTCGTCGAATCCCGGCGGCAGCAGCAACGTTGCGGCGGCCCGGCGTTCGCCGAGGACCCATGCCGGCGAGATCGAAGCATCCGTCTCGATCCTCCGGGCCGTTCTGGCCGGCACGACCCAACGGCGCTCCCCTCCCCCGGGAATGCTCATGCCCTCCCATGTCTCGCGCGCCCGCGCCGCGGCTCGCATCACCCCGGGCAGATCCCGGCCGAAGACTATCGCCCACTCGACGACTATGAAATCCCCGGGGTTCAGATCGACCCCGCCGCCGAAGCGGTGAACGAAGGCCTGCTCGCCGATCACGGGCGGCGTGGCGAACTGCCGGCCGGAGAGATGTTCGGTCTGAGCGGCGAGCTCTTCGCGCCCGCCGTCGGCTCCGAGAACCGCCACCGAGGCTCCGCTCGGGCCCGCTCCCCAGAGCGAGTCGGCCGCGGCGGCCGACGGAATTATGGACGCGTCGGTCGCAAGCGGCTCCCCGTCGGGCCCCCGCACCGAGAATATCACCACGGCGGCTGCGGGGCCCCGCGGGTCTGCGGCCAGCGAGAGCGAGTACAGCGGCCGCTCCTGCGCATCTTTTGCCGCGGCGGCCACGTGGCTGTGCCTGTCGTTCCCGCCTCGCCGCTGGTCGTCCGGATCGCCGATGCGGAAATCGGTCACCAGCGCGGCCTCGAAAAGGCGCAACGGGCGTTTCCGGGATCTCGTCGGCTCATAGGCAATCCTCGTGGTGAATCCCAGAAAATCCCGGACGTGGCCGAATTCCCAATGGTAGCAGTGCTGCGTGACGGCGAGCCCGACCCGCCGTGAAACGGCCCGGGTGACGAGCATGTCGTGCCCCGCGGCGGCGAAATCCTCGTCGACCCTGCCGTCGCCGTCGTTATCGATGCCGTCGAACGGATCCTCGTCGACGGCCCCGTCGCCGTCGTCGTCCCCCCCGGCCCCGGGCCCTCGCCGTCCCCCCGCGCAATCCTCTCCGAGCCGTACCACTCCGTCGCCCGATAGCGCCGGTTCAAGGGCTCGCTGTGTCAGCACCTCCGGCGCTCCGCGCCCGTCGACCTGGCAGCGCATGACGAACTGGCCGCTCCCGAGGAACTCGGTCCCGCCGGCGCCGGGCCAGCGAAGCCCGAGCCTCATCGCGCCGGAGGCCGCCTCGGCGAGAGCCCCCGTGCCGTCAAGCGCCACGGCGACGCGCGCGTCTCCTGTCGCCGAGAGAGCCGCGTCACGCTCTGCGCCTTCACGGGCAGGCGCGAGCGCGGCGGGGAGGGCAATCAGCCCGGCGATGGCCATGAGCGTTATGACAGGGGCGCGCCGCATCTATCTCTTCTTCGCTTTGCCCTTCGGTTTCGCCTTTGGCGCAGGCTTCCCTTTGGCCTTCGTCTTCGTCTTCGCTTTCGGCTGCGCCTTCTCCCGCTTCGGCGCCTTGCCCGGCTTCGGCGGCTTCGCCGCCGCCGGCGGCGGAGGAGCCGGCTCGGGAGGCGGTGCAGGGAACGCCCCTTCGGGAGGCTCTTCGCCGTTTTCGCCCTCGTCGCCTTCGTAGAGCTCGGCGTCGCTCACCGGCTCTTCGGTCCCTTCGGCCCCTTCGGGGCCGTCGGGACCTATCTCATCCTTCTCCCCCGCCAGGAGGGTCACGTCGACCAGGGTGTCCCCCTCGTTGAGGTTGATCACGCGGACCCCCTGCGCCGGCCTGCCGAGCAGCGAGATCTGGGAGACCGCCGTGCGGATGATCATGCCGTGCCTGGTGATCATCATCACCTCGTCGGTGTCGATCACCTCGCGCGCGGCGACGACGGGGCCGTTTCGCCCTGCCGTCGGGATCAGCACGACTCCCTTCCCGCCGCGGCGGATGTTGCGGAAGTCGCTCAGGCGCGTGCGCTTTCCGTACCCCCGCTCGGTCACGACGAGGATCGCCGAGTCCCGCTTGACGAGCACCATGCTTACGACCTCGTCGTCTCCGTCCAGCGTGACCCCCTTGACCCCCTGCGAGGCGCGGCCCATCTCGCGGACGTCCTTCTCGTTGAACCTGATCGCCTTACCCTTGCGCTTGGCGAGAATGACGTCGTCGCTCCCCGAGGTGATGGTCGCCTCGATCAGGGCGTCCCCCTCGCGCAGAACGATCGCGATGATCCCGCCCCGCCGCGGGTTGGCGTACTTCGACAGGTGCGTCTTCTTCACGAATCCGTGCCTGGTCGCCGTCATGAGATAGCTGTCGGCGCCGAAATCGCCGACCGGCACGAACGCGGTTATCGCCTCCTCCCGCGACATTTCGAGGAGGTTGACGATCGCCTTTCCGCGCGCGAGCCTGCCCGCCTGCGGGATCTCGTGGACCTTCAGCCAGTA
>JAQVGR010000139.1 GCA_028696635.1 Candidatus Krumholzibacteriia bacterium
CACGCCGAGGCGCGCCTGGCCCTTGCGCGCCTGCGTCGCCGCCATGCTCCCCGCGCTCGCCGCCGTCTCTCTGGCGCCGGCCGGCGCCAGCGCCGATTGGCTTATCCCGATGGACCTCGCGCAGACGAACCACCTGAAGGCGTACGGCCTCGCCTGGCACGTCCTCTCGCGGGAGGCAGACGTGCGCTGGCTCCTCAACTACCGCGGCGGCTCGTTCCTGATCCCCGGGATCGAGGGGATCGAGGACGAGGCGCGATCGCGCGGCGTGCTGCTCGAGCGGGCCGGCGGCGCCGAGGTCGCCGGGATCATGGGAACGATTGACGGCGGGAACATGGAGACGGTCCTCCTCGAGAAGGCCCCCGATATAGCGATCTACGCCCCCCCGAACAAGCAGCCGTGGGACGACGCGGTGATGATGGCGCTCGAGTACGCGCAGGTCCCCTACACCGTCGTCTACGACCGCGAGGTGCTCTCCGGGGAGCTGTCGAGGTACGACTGGGTCCACCTGCACCACGAGGATTTCACCGGGCAGTACGGGAAGTTCTACGCGGGGTACCGGGGGGCCGAGTGGTACATCCGCCAGCAGATCCTCTTCGAGCGGATCGCGCGGGAGCTCGGATTCGAAAAGGTCTCCGAAGAGAAGAAGGCCGTGGCGGAGATGATCAGGGAGTACGTGCGTGAGGGAGGGTTCCTCTTCGCGATGTGCTCGGCCTGCGACACCTACGATATCGCCCTCGCCGCCCACGGGATCGACATCGCCCCTCGCGAATTCGATCACGACGGCACCACCCCGGGTGCGCAGGAAAAACTCGATTACGACCGCTGCTTCGCCTTCGAGAACTTCACCCTCGAGATGGACCCGCTCGTCTACGAGTTCTCCGATATCGACATGACCGCCGAGGCGGCCGAACGGGGAGAGGGGAACGACTGGTTCACTCTCTTCGAGTTCTCGGCAAGGCACGACCCGGTCCCGACGATGCTGGTGCAGAACCATGTCCCGGTGATCAAGGGTTTCATGGGGCAGACGACCTCGTTCCGCGCATCGCTGATCAAGAAGAAGGTCGTCGTCCTCGGAGAGGTCAGGGGGCGCGGCGAGGCGCGGTACCTGCACGGCAACTTCGGGAAGGGGACGTTCACCTTTCTCGGCGGGCACGACCCGGAGGACTACCAGCACTTCGTCGGTGACCCGCCGACCGACCTCTCGCGGTACCCCGACTCGCCGGGGTACCGGCTGATACTCAATAACATCCTCTTTCCGGCCGCGAAGAAGAAGGAGCAGAAGACCTGATCTGACGCGCCGCGTCCGGCGGCGCGTCGGGCTCGAGACGGCACGTGAATCGAAGGAGTCGCAATGGATCGAGAGACCCCCCCCGACGACACGATCTCCCCAGAGCTCTTCCGCCGGCTCGTCGCGCGCAGCCGCAGCGTCAGGCGGTTCGACGGGAGCGCCCCGGTAGGGATCGAGACGCTCGAACGGCTGGTCGCGCTCGCCCGCCTGGCCCCCTCGGGGGCGAACCGCCAGCCGCTCAGGTTCTGGCTCTCGTGCGATCCGGCGCTCAACGGGGAGATCTTCGCCTGTCTCTCGTGGGCGGGATATCTCGAGGATTGGGACGGGCCCGCGCCCGGCGAGCGTCCGGCCGCCTATATGGTCATCCTCCACGACACGGAGGTCGCCGAGGGGTACGGGTGCGATCACGGGATCGCCGCGCAGACGATCATGCTCGGCGCCGCGGCGGGGGGGCTCGGCGGGTGCATCATCGGATCGGTTGACAGGGAGCGTCTCGCCCGTGTCCTCGATCTTGCGGATCGATACCGGATTCTGCTCGTGCTCGCCCTCGGCTTCCCGGGCGAGACCATCGAGGTCGAGGATGTCGGGGATGACGGGGACATCAGATACTGGCGGGATGCGGGAGGAGCGCACCACGTGCCCAAGCGCGCGCTCGAGGATCTGATCGTCGGGCGGCGGGGGTGATTCCGGCCGGGGCCGATTCCCGATCAATCCCGTTCGTGCCGTCCGTCTGCGCCTTCGGCGGGGTGCTCGCCGCCATCAGCCGACCGGCGGATCCGGGGGTGCGCGGGATCCGCGATCAGCCGCTCGGCCGCAAGCCGTGCCGAGAGCCGCGATACCTGGCCCCGCATGGCCTCCCAGTGGCTTCCCTCCCAGTAGATCCTCCTGCATGAAGGGCACTGCACGTACCGGTCGCAGCGGTCCAGGATCCGTTCGGGGACAGCCCCCGAAACCTCTTTCGCCGGAACCGCCTCGAGCGGGACGTTGCACTCGAGGCACCGGGTGAACGGCTCGAGGAGCGGCGGCTCGCCGGTCCTCGAGCGCAGGGCGCCGAACAGCTCGGCGACCTGCGCGGCAAGGCCGGTCCGACGCAGGACTATCTGGGCCGGTCCGGGGCGGTCCGACCGGCGGATCGAGGCGGTGACCGCCACGCGTCCCTCACGCTCGGCGTCGAGGAGCAGCCGCGGGCTCTCCCCCGCCCCGGCAAGACGCGCGTCGTATCCGAGCAGGCGCATCTTGCGGCAGAGCCGGCCGAGCATCCCGTCGAAGAGGAAACTGGATTTCATGGGGATATCCTAGCATGAACGGGCGGGGAGGTCGAGGAAGCGTGAAGCGCACGAACCGTCGAGGGTTCGTTAATGCGTTGTATTTTGATAGATTTATGCAAGGTTACTCCCGGCGCCGGGAGTGAAATTAGTATTTAATTTCTTGCCGGAGAGGGGATTGACTTGGCAAACAATAATAATTTTTTAACAGGCGCGCGCGGCGTCTTCCGGCGGAATCCCCGGACTTTTTTATTGACAGCATCTTAGAATCCGCAGAAGATTCGATTCCGCCAGGGAGAGAGCCGGATGATGGCTGTGTCTAACGGGAGATGGAGGTGAGTGTTCCGGCTGGAGGGGATGCCGGACGGGGAGTATGCCTGAATCATTTACCGGATGTCTGAAATGTAACAAGGGCGTTCTGCTGCCCCTCTCCGATTATGGAAGGGACGGTGCGCCGATACGTTACAAGGCCTGGGTCTGCAACAACCCCGACTGCGGGTTCAACATCAGGATCGACAACGGGGAGATCAGCATCGGCAGGGACCTGGGATTTTCGTCGAAATAGTTCCATTGCCCGCCGGGAGGCCCCGGGGGCATCGGCATATCGCGCGAGCGGGGGGACAGCCGGTCCCCCCGCTCGTATCATGTCCAGGGGGTTCAGTCCCGCTCCCTTCTCATGCCCGCAAGGATCCTCAGGGTCAGTGCGAGCACGACCAGCGACCCGAGCAGCCACCGCCAGTCCGGCCCCGGCCCATCCGTCGCCCGCAGCGACTCCTCCGTCGCCTCATGCAGCCGCCAGAGCGAGGCGAAGTTGAAGACGGCGTGGATCAGTATCGCGTAGATCAGGTTCTGCGTCCTGTGGTAGACCCAGGCGATCATCACTCCGAGCAGCGCCACCGCCGGCATGAGGAACAGCGTCCCGTGCGCGACGGCGAAGATCGTCCCCGAGAGCGCGATAGCCGTCGCCGCGCCCATGTTTCGCCTGAAGGTCTGCTGGACGAGCCCGCGGAAGAGCAGCTCCTCCCCGACGGGGGTCAGCACGGCCATCCCCAGCGCCATCACGATGAAGTGGAGGATCCCTTTCGGCTTGAACGCGAGCAGGATGCTGATATAATCGGAATCCGCCGGGCGCCAGCGCTCGAACAGCCACGCGACCGAATCGAACGGGTAGATCACCGCGACGGAGGCGGCGAGCACGAGGGCCGCAGTCGCGGCGACGGGGCGGCCGAGGCGCATCTCGCCGGCGAGGCTCAGCCCGTAGCGGGCGGTCAGGACCCGCAGGGGGAGCAGGTAGCCGATGAGCGCGGGGAGGATGACCGAGAGGGTGACGCGGCCGCCGAGATAGAGCAGCCCCGACAGGGACGAGGCCATCAGGTAGCAGGCGAAGGCGTAGATCAGCAGGAAATAGTTGTTCGCCCGGCCGAAAAGGCCGGGCTCGATCGGGGGCCCGCCGCCCGTATCGTGCTGCATCTGACGGTCTTCCACGGGCATGATGATACGCTCCGCCGGGGGGGCGGACAAGGGGAAAGGGCCATGATACGGCTGATCATCTTCGATCTCGACAACACCCTGACCGATTTCGTCTGGATGAAGGACCAGGCGATCGACGCGGCGATCAAGGCGATGATAGACGCGGGTCTGGATTTCCCCCGCGAGCGGATCCGCGGCGAGATCTACCGGATCTACGACGTGGAAGGGATCGAGTACCAGAAGGTCTTCAATCACCTCCTCGTCGACCTGATCGGCCGCGTCGACTACCGGATCCTCGCCGCGGGGATCGTGGGGTACCGCAAGGCACGCGAGGCGGCCCTGGTGCTGTACCCGCACGTGAACCGCACCCTGCTCGCACTGCTCAAGCGGGGGCTGCGGCTCGCCGTGATCTCCGACGCTCCCCGCCAGGAAGCGTGGCTGCGGCTGTGCTACCTCGGGCTCAATCACATATTCGACACCGTCGTCGCTTTCGAGGACACCGGCGAGCGCAAGCCGAGCCCCGTCCCGTTCCGCGTCGTGCTCGACCGTCTCGGGATCGCCCCGGAAGAGGCGCTGATGATCGGGGACTGGCCCGAGCGCGATATCGTCGGGGCCGCCGAGCTGGGGATCAGGACCGTCTTCGCCCGCTACGGCGACACCTTCGGCACGCGCGACTCGGGCGCCGACTACGATATCGACGACATATACCGCCTCGTCTCGATCGTCGACGGGCTCAACGGCCTCCCCCGGAAGGAGATCGACGATGTTCGTAGTGACCAGTGAGCAGATGCGGCGCCTCGACGAGGAGACGATCAAGCGGTTCGTCCCCGGCCTGACACTGATGGAACGCGCCGGACAGGGGGTCTGCGACGCCCTCGCCGAGTTCGCCGACGACATCAAGTCGCTGCGCGTCGCCGTCTTCCTCGGCCGGGGGAACAACGCGGGCGACGGGCTCGTCGCGGCGCGCCTGCTCGCCGAGGCGGGGGCCTCGGTGGTCCTGCTCTACCTGCACGAGTCCGACGAGCTCTCCCCCGACGCGTTCAAGAACTACGCGCGCCTCGACCGGCTGCGCTCGAGCGGGCGGATCGAGGAAGTCCTTCTCTACCACGCCGGATGGGAGGACAAGACGGTGACGGCCCTGCAGGAGAGCGACGTGCTGATCGACGCCCTGCTCGGCACGGGGATCAACAGCCCGGTGCGCGAGAGCTACGCGGCGGCGATAGACCTGATCAACGGCTCGGGGCTCCCCGTCCTCTCGATAGACATCCCTTCCGGCGTGAACGGGACGAGCGGTGACGTGATGGGGACCGCCGTCGCCGCCGATCTGACCGTGACGATGGGGCTGCCGAAGACCGGCTCCGTCTTCTATCCGGGCAAGGCCTTCAACGGATCGCTCGAGGTGATCGATATCGGGATCCCGCGAGAGGTGATCGCCGAGGCGATGATCGACACGCACATCCTCGACCGCGAGACGGCGCTCGCCGATCTGCCGCACCACCGGCCCGACGCGCACAAGTTCGAGCGGGGGGCGCTGCTCGTCGCGGCGGGAAGCAGGCGGTTCGCCGGAGCGGCGCAGCTCGCGGCCGTCTAGATCGGAAGAG
>JAQVGR010000140.1 GCA_028696635.1 Candidatus Krumholzibacteriia bacterium
CGCCGTTCGCGAGGCCGAATACCGTCTCGCACGCTCGAGGGAGGAGAGCCGGGCCGCCGGGGCCGAGCTGAAGGCGCGCGCGGCGGAGGCGCTCGAGCGCTGCGCGGGGGCCGGGGCGGAGGCCCGTTCCATAGAGAACGAGGTGCTGCCGGTCGCCGAGGCGGCTTTCGCCGCCGCGCAGGAGGCGTACCGCAAGGGAAAGGCGGGACAGATCGAGGTGCTCGACGCCCACCGGAGGCTGGCCGAGACGAGATTGAGGCGGATCGACGCTCTCGAGGAATATCACCGGAGCCTGGCTCAGATCGAGCTGCTCACCGGCAGGCGGATCATCGCGCCGACCGGCGCGGCCGATGCCGGGACACAGGGAGAGGATCATGAGCGTGAAGCGGATATCGAATAGGGCGCGCGGGGGACGGACGCGCGCCGTCCTCGCGGCGGTCTGCGCCCTGGCACTGGCGGCGGCGCAGGGGTGCGGGGGCCGTGCCGACGATCGGGCGTCCGGATCTGCCCGCGGCGAACTCGGCGGCAGCGAAGGATCCGGACAGCTCGTCTATCTGACGCCGGATCAGTCGAGGGAGATCGGTATCGTCACCGCGGCGGCGGGTCCGGCGCCGATCAGCCGGAGCCTGCGCCTCCCCGCGGAGGTCGCGTTCAACGGCGACCGGCTCGTGCACCTGACGATGCCGGTATCGGGGATCGCTCGCGATGTGCGGGCGGGGCTCGGCGATACGGTCGGCGAGGGGGATCTGCTCGCCGTCGTCGAGAGCCGCGAGCTGGCCGACGCGAAAACCGAGTATCTCGCCTGGGCGGAGCGGCTCGCCCTCGCGGAGACGATCGATCGGCGCGAGGAGGAGCTGTACGCGAAAGGGATATCGTCCGAGCAGGAGCACCTCGACGCCAGGCGCGATTTCGTCGAGGCCCGCATAGAGAGCAGGTCCGCGCTGCAGAAACTCTACGCGCTCGGACTCGCGCGGCGGGAGGTCGAGCGGCTCGGCGCGGCCGGGCTCGAATCGGATCTGACGCGGTACGAGCTGAGATCGCCGATGCGGGGAACCGTCGTGTCGAAGCATATCGTAGCCGGCGAGGCGCTCGAGAGCG
The DNA here is from genome assembly GCA_028696635.1 of Candidatus Krumholzibacteriia bacterium. Lineage (GTDB taxonomy): Bacteria > Krumholzibacteriota > Krumholzibacteriia > Krumholzibacteriales > Krumholzibacteriaceae > JAQVGR01. Next base: position 1,099 of record JAQVGR010000140.1, read on the forward strand.
GCAGGGAGATCTTTCTCCTGGCCGACCTGCGCACGGTCTGGATCGACGCGAAGGTTCATCAGGCCGATCTCGGCGCCGTGCGCGAGGGGCAGGCGGCGCTCGTCGATGCGGGCGGGGGCGGCCCCGGGATCGAGGGGGCGATCTCGTATGTCGGATCCTTCGTGGCCGCCGACACGCGGACCGCGATGGCGCGCATCGTCCTGGAAAACGAAGACGGCTCGCTGCGCCCCGGCTCGTTCGTCACGGTGGTCGTCGAGACCGGCGGCGAGGAGGCGCCGGTGGCCGTTCCCGCCGGCGCTGTGCAGACGCTCGGCGATAGGCAGGTCGTGTTCGTGCCGGAGCACCATGATGAGGAGGACGCCGACGAAGCCGGTCATGAAGACGGGGCGGCCGGAAGCCATGACGAAGAAGCGGTCTTCGCGGCCGTCCCGGTGACCACGGGGCGCCGCGACGGGAAGTTCGTCGAGATCGTATCGGGTCTCTCGGCCGGCGACCTGGTCGTCGCCGGGGGGGCCTGGCAGCTCAAGGCCGCCCTGCTCGCCGGCTCGCTCGATCCGCACGCGGGGCACGGCCACTAGGGAGGAGAATCGCATGGACCGGAAGATAGTCGACATATCGCTGAGATACCGGTTCCTCGTGCTCCTCGGCCTGGCCGTCGTCACGGCCGCCGGAGTCCGGCAGTACACGAGGCTCCCCGTCGACGCCTTTCCCGATATCTCGCCGGTGATGGTGCCGGTCTTCGCCGAGGCGCACGGCATGGCCCCCGAGGAGATAGAGCGCCTGATCGCCGTGCCGATAGAGTCGAAGATGAACGGACTGCCCGGGGTGACGCGCATCGCGTCGACCTCGGCGTTCGGCATGGCGGCCGTCTACGTCTACTTCGAGGACGATACGGAGATCTATTTCGCGCGGCGGATCGTCTCGGAGCGGCTCGCCGACGCGGCGGCCGAGCTCCCCGATCTGCACGAGCAACCGAAACTCGGCCCGATCTCGACCGGGCTCGGGCAGATCTTCATATACTACCTCGAGCTGGAACCGGGATCCGATACCGGGGGGAAGGAGCCGGGTCAGTACCTGCGCGAGATCAACGACTGGATCGTCAAGTACCGGCTGCAGACGGTTCCCGGCGTCACCGATATCCTCTCCATCGGCGGCCACGTGCTGCAGTACCAGATCCGCGTCGATCCGCGCGCCCTCGCCCGGCACGGGATGTCGATCGGCGAGGTCGTCGAGGCGGTGCGGCGCAACAACCGCAACGCGGGCGGCCAGTTCATGACGCTGGGGCGCGAGGAGCACCTCGTGCGGGGGATCGGGCTCGTCGGAGACATCGAGGACATCCGCTCCATACACGTGCGGAGCGTCGATGGAACCCCGGTGCGCGTCGGCGACGTCGCCGAGGTCGCGTACGGCAGCGAGATCCGCAGGGGCGTCGTCTCGCTCAACGGCGAGCGCGAGGTCGTCTCGGGGATGGTGCTCCAGCTCATTGGCGAGAACACCTCGGCGGTGATCGAGCGCCTCTACAATATCCTTCCCGAGGTTCAGGGATCGCTCCCCGCCGGGGTGCGCCTCGTGCCGTACTACGAGCAGGCGGAGCTCGTCGCCGAGGCGACGGGCACGGTCAAACGGGCGCTGCTCGTCGGAGCGGTTCTCGTTATCGCGACCCTCGCGCTCTTTCTCGGCAATCTCCGCACCGCGCTGATCACGGCGCTCGCGCTCCCGGCGAGCGCGCTCGTGTCGGTCCTGTTCATGGGGGCGGCGGGGGTCTCGGCGAACCTGATGTCGCTCGGCGGGATCGCCGTGGCGATAGGAATGCTCGGCGACGGGACGATCGTCATGGTCGAGAACGTACACCGCAGGCTCAACGCGGACGTCGGAGACGGTGAGACGTGCAGGGCCGACATCGTCCTCGGGGCCGCCCGGGAGGTCAGCCGGCCGATCGTCTTCTCGATCGCGATCATCATCGCGGTATTCCTGCCGATATTCTCCCTGGAGAACGTCGAGGGGAAGATGTTCTCGCCGATGGCCTTCACGCTCGTCTTCGCGCTGCTCGGATCGCTCGCCATGGCGGTTCTCGCCGCGCCAGCCCTGTGCACGTACCTGCTGCGCGCCGGCAGGCACCGCGAGTTCGCCGTGCTGCGCGCGCTCCAGCGATGGTACCGCCCCGCGCTGCGCAGGGTGCTCGCGCGCCGGCGCCGCGTGATCGCCGCGGCCGTCGCGCTCCTGGCGGCGAGCGCGGCGGTCCTTCCGCTGACGGGCACCGAGTTTATACCGGTCCTCGAAGAGGGCTCGATCCTGATCGGCGTCACGATGACCCCGTCGATATCGCTCGACGAGGCGACCCGAATCGTCCAGGGGCTCGAGCGCAGGATCGTGGGGTTCGGCGAGGTCGAGGAGGTCGTCTCGAGGATCGGGCGGCCCGAGACGGGGAGCCACCCGCATCCTGTCAACTACGCGGAGATACACGTGAGCCTGAAACCGCGGGGGGAGTGGAAGGAGCACCGGTCGAAGGAAGATCTCGTCACCGGCCTCGAGCGGGCCCTCTCGGTGCAGCCGGGTCTGGGCCTGAACTTCACGCAGCCGATACAGAACGCCTTCGACGAGCTGCTCACCGGTATACGGGCGCAGGTCGCCGTCATGGTCTACGGCGAGGACCTCGCCGCGATCAGGGAGAAGGCCGAGCAGATCCGCCGCGCGATCGAGGATGTCCCCGGGCTCGTCGACCTGGCCGTCGAGCAGAGCTTCGGGCAGCCGCAGGTCCAGGTGGTCGCCGACCGCGAGGCCTGCGCCCGGTACGGCGTCGACGTCGCCGACGTGCTCGAGATCGTCGAGACGGCGATCGGGGGCGAGGTGATAGACCAGGTCTGGCTCGGGACGAGGCGCTTCGGGATACACGCGAGGTACCGGCAGGAGGACCGCGAGGATCCCGATGCGATCGGCGGCCTGCTCGTCGGCGCCGGGGAGGGCGCCCCGGTCCCCCTGCGGCAGGTGGCCTCGATCGCGCAGGTGACCGGGCCGCTGCAGATCCAGCGCGAGCAGGGCAGGCGCCGGTGGATCGTGCAGGGGAACGTCAGGGGGCGGGATCTCGGCTCGGTCGTCGCGGATATCCGCCGCGCCGTGGACGAGCGGATCGATCTGCCCCCCGGGACGTTCGTCGAGTACGGCGGGCAGTTCGAGAACCAGCGGCGCGCGATGGCGAGGCTCGGCGTGATCGTGCCGATCGTGATCGGGATCGTCTACCTGCTGCTGAGCATCGCGTTCGGATCGATGCGCAAGGCGCTGCTGATCTTCCTCACCGTGCCGCTCGCCCTCGTCGGGGGGGTGTTCGGGCTGCTGATCGCCGGCGAGTACCTCTCCGTGCCGGCGGCGGTCGGGTTCATCGCGCTCTTCGGTATCGGCGTCCAGAACGGGATGGTGCTGGTGAGCGGGATATCTCGGCTGCGTGAGTCCGGCATGCCGCTCGAGACGGCGATAGAGGAGGGAGCGGCCCTGCGACTGCGCCCCGTCCTGATGACGGCGACCACGACGGTCCTCGGCGTGCTGCCGCTGCTGCTCTCGCGCGGGATCGGGTCGGAGGTGCAGCGTCCGCTCGCCGCCGTGGTCGTCTTCGGCCTGATCACGGCCACGGCGTTCACGCTGTTCATCATCCCCGCGTTCTACCGGTACTTCGAGGATCGCGCGCGCGCGGACGAGGTGTGCGAGCAGGCGTGAGAGCCCGGCGTCGCATCCCCTCGGGACCCCCGGAGGAACCGAGGGGTCCCGAGGGGATGCGACGCCGGGGTACGACGGCGCCATCCCACCGTACCGGACGGGACGCACATACACCTGTTTGTACCGCCAGGTACAGATATACGAGAGCGCCGGCCATCGCAATAACTTAATAACCATATGTCATATAACGCATTACCTATAATTGACAATTCAGGTCCGGTGTTTGCGATGGGGAGAGGCATGGCAGCGAGTCGACAGGACACCAAACCACGGAGGTGCGCAATGCGCAAGCTCATGTCGATTGTCGCAGTGGCTGCTCTCGTTCTTCTGTTCGGGGGCACCGACCTGTTCGCCGCCGGCCCCAAGGGTCCGGTCACGGCCGAGCACGGCTATTTCTACAACTACTTCTACCAGTGGCTGCGCGATGACGACGGCGACGGCATCCCCAACTGCCTCGACCCCGACTACGTGAAGCCCGAGGACGGCACCGGGTACGGCTACAAGAAGGGCGCCGACAACGGCGACGGCGACGGCGAGGCCGTCAAGACGCGGATCCGCACCCGCACCAACGAGGGGCAGGGCCGCATTCACCGGTACGTCTGGGAGCGCGCGGAGTACAAGTACAAGGGCGGGGAATAACCGACGCGCCTGCCTTGCAGATTGAATCTGACCGCACCTGAGCGCGAAAGGCCCCCGGTCATCCGGCCGGGGGCCTTCTATTCATTATGGTGAGGCATGGAGCGTGTCCGGGGTCAGATGCCCGTAGAATCCCTCGGTTCCTCCGGGGATTCCGAGGGCATCT
>JAQVGR010000141.1 GCA_028696635.1 Candidatus Krumholzibacteriia bacterium
GGTCTTCGCCCCGACGGTGAACCTCTACCCGGTCGCGGACCTCGACGAGGCGATCGAGCGCGCCAACGCGGTCGACTTCGGCCTGCACGCGGGGATATTCACGAGAGATGTCAATAAGGCCTTCAGGGCGATCAGGGAGCTCGAGGTCGGCGGGGTGATCGTGAACGACTCCTCCGACTACCGCGTCGACCTGATGCCGTTCGGCGGCGTGAAGAACAGCGGCCTCGGCCGCGAGGGGATCAGGTTCGCCCTCCAGGAGATGACTGAGCCGCGGGTGGTGTGCTTCAACCTGTGAGATACAAGGTCCGGCAGCGTCTCCTCGGAGACCCCGTACCTCCGGGGCGCTCGCTTTGAAGTACCGAGCGTGCCCGAGGGTCTCTACGGAGACGCTTCCGGACCGTTCATCGGGCAAGGCCCGGTCGGGTTCCTCGTCCAGCTGAATATTCCGCACATAGTCGCGAACGTTTATCGCCGTTCGCGTGTTCTTACGGATGAGCAGCCGGTTTCATCGCGGCTGCACTTTGACGGCTCCGCACGCGGAGGTGGAATCCATGAAAATCACAGTGGCGCTCAGGACATTCGGTACCTGCGCCGCCCTCCTCGCGTCTTGTGCGACGAACGCGATATCCCAGCCCGAGCCCGTTCCGAGGATGAGCGAGCGATGCCTCGATGCCGCTTCGTACGTCGTTCTCGCGAAGCAGTGGATGGAATACATCGACAGCCACGGGGAGACGGCCGATGCGCTCGTCAATCTCGGCATGGCCCGACGCTACAGCGGGGAGATGGAGGCGGCGAGGCTCGCGGGGAAGAGAGCCGTCGAGCTCGAGCCGGAGAATCCCCGGGCGCTCGCATTCTATGCAACGGTCCTTTCGCTGCTTGACGCGCAGAGCGACGAGGCGATCGAGCTCCTCGAGCGATGTCGCGCCGTCGCCCCGGACTTCGCCGACGGGCTCATATCACTGGCGGGGGCGTACCTGCGGGGCGGCAGGCTGAAAAAGGCGGAAGACGCGTGCGGGACGATGTTCGAGCAGCAGATCATACCGCGCCCCCTCCAGGACTTCGCCTACAACATGCTCATCGGGCTCCCCGAGGGTGCCGTCCTCGTGACGAACGGCGACGACGACACCTTTGCGCCGATCGCGATGCAATCGGGGATGAACCTGAGGACCGACGTCGTCGTGGTCAACCGTCATCTCCTGAACGCTCATGTGTACGCCGATTCGCTCTTTCGCGAGCACGAGCTCCTGAGGCCCTCGAAGACGGTCAAGGACGGACTGGGCAGAGAGGCATCGCGCGCGATCATCGATCGGTGGCTCGTCGAGGGGAAGACCCCCGTCTATTTCGCAGTGACCGTCCCCCTGCACGATCTCGGCCTCGATACCGGGAAGATGGCCATAGAGGGACTCGGCTGGAGGGGGGCCGGGGAGGGACTCGAGCCGGAGGAGATCGCACGACTCGTCCTCGAACGGTACCGGCTCGACTCCGCGACCGACTGGGCCTTCGGATGGGATCTCGTGCCGAACCTCTCGATGGAGGTGGGGCACAATTATGTGGCGAGTCTCATGAATCTCGCGAAACGTGAAGGAGTGGGCGCCGATACGCGGTGCAGGCTTCTCGGCAAGGCCCTTGCGATCGCAGAGTTCCATGGCCTGCCTGTAAAAGCGCAGCTGGAAGCGCTCGTGAAGAAGTGCGGAACGAGATAGCACGCTTGAATGACGACGAGCTCGTCCGACTCGCGCGCGAGGGGAATCGCACGGCGTTCGGGGAGATCTACGACCGGCACGCCCCCGGCGTCGCCCGCGCGCTGGCATCGTTCGCCGGTGAGGACAGGGACGCGCTCGACGACCTCGTGCAGGAGGTCTTCTTCAAGGTGATAGAGGGGCTTCCGTCATACACCCCGAGACGTCCGTTTCCTCACTGGCTCTACACCATCGCGCTCAACACGGGAAGGAACCATGTGCGGGACAACGCACGCGAACTGCCGGTCGATCCGAGCGATCTCGAATCCGCGCACGCGCGCGATACCTGCCTGACCGATCTGCCGGAGGAGATCCTCGGCGCGCGGCTCGTGCGTCTCGTGGCAGCCCTTCCCGGGCACCTGCGGGAGGTCGTCTCTCTGAGGATCGGTTCGGGACTGCCGTACGGAGAGATAGGCGAGATCCTCGGAGTCCCGGAGGGAACGGCGCGGAGCCGCATGCACAGCGCCGTCGTGGACCTGAGGGCGTCTCTCGGCGTCGTGGTGTCCGAACAGGATAAGGAGTCGCAATGAACGGAAAGATCGATATCGAAAGGCTGTTGATGCGGATCAGGACCGGGATCGATCCCCGGGTAAAGCGTGCGGTGCTGTCGAGGTACGACCAGCGCTTCGGAAGCGCACAGGGTTCCGCCGGCACGGTCCGCCTCTGGCGAAGACCCGTGCCGTTCTATCTTGCCGCCGCCGCCGTGCTCGCCGTCGCGGTCCTTTCGTTTGCAGGTGGCCGGAGATTCCCGCACGCGGAGCGCGTAGCGACGACCCCCGCCGCCGTTTCACGGGACTCCCTTGCCTCGGCGGAGCCTGAGCAGGAGTGGCGCTTCACGCAGCGCGACGCCCTCTGATCACACTCCCCCGCCCGGCCCCTGTCAAAAGGGTCCGTCGCCTCCGTACATTTTTGACGGATACGCCCGCCCGAGTACGTCTACTATATGAGGAGGACGGAACTCCTTAGAGGAACGGGATGGATCAACGATAGGCAAGAAATTCGATTGCCCTGAATCGGGCGGGGACACACGCAGATTCGCAGAGCAGTGGCCCGCCGGCGACCATACAGCCCCATCACGTCGCTCATCGTGGAGAGGCCGGCGGGGGCGCCGACGATGAAGCGGATCGTCCGCAGCAACGCGGTCGACTTCGGCCTGCACGAGGGGATCCGGTTCGCCCTCCGGGAGATGACCGAGCCGCGGGTGGTGTGCTTCAACCTGTGAGCCGAACCATCGGCCGTGTCGACCTCGAAACAGCGGCCGCCGGCAAACACTCTGATTCCGGCCGACGCCGGAATAATAGATGCATGCTGCGAAGGTCGTCGCGATCTTGCTGGCGCTGCTGCCGCCGTTCGCCGTCCGGGCGGAGAGCCCGGTTCAGTGGCTCGCCAACGGCCACTGGTACCAGATGGTGATGGATTCCGCAGTCACCTGGGAAAGCGCCCGGGTGAGCGCCGAGAGCATGGTATGGATGGACATGCCGGGCCACCTCGTGACGGTCAATTCACAGGAGGAATACGACTTCCTCGCGGCGTCGGTGTGGAACAACAGGTACATCTACGGTTGGATCGGCGCGTTCCAGGACAGCCCGTCGCTCCCGGCCGGGGAGGGATGGCAGTGGGTCACCGGCGAGCCCTGGGACTATACTCGCTGGTGTTCCGGCGAGCCCAATGACTACTACGGCCCCGGCTCCGAGGACTGCGGGGACATGTACCCCGGTGGCTGGAACGACACCGGATGCGGCGGCTGGGCTCATTTCGTCGTCGAGTACGAGGGCGTGACGGCCGTCGAGGAAGCCTCGTGGAGTACGATCAGGGCTCTGTACAGGACGCGGTGAGCGGCAGGCGAGCTCCCGGGCCTGGCGCGGCCGGCGAGGCTACAGCCCCAGCACGTCGCTCATCGTGTAGAGGCCGGCGGGGGCGCCGACGATGAAGCGGATCGCCCGCAGGGTCCCCATGGCGAAGGTGCGGCGCGAGTGGGCGCGGTGGGTCAGCTCGATCCGCTCCCCCTCGCCGGCGATGATCACTGTGTGCTCGCCTGTGACGTCTCCGCTTCTGTATCACTATTCATATGAGTCTGTTCATACATTGGACTCAATTGCTCTTGACGTCATCGCGGACGACATGCGGAATGTGGCGACAGCACTCTGTGAGTAGAATATTGAATGCTCCGCAATTCTAAACTGTTTCTGTTCGTTGTTTGTTACCGGTTCGCCCTCCAGGAGATGACCGAGCCGCGTGTTGTGTGCTTTAACCTGTAGACGCCATGGCCGCAGGCGGGCGGCTGCTCGCGCAACGATCGAGGGTCGAGCCGTCGTCCGCTCTTCCTCCCCCGACCGCTGGGGCTGAAGGACGCATGTTCGGCGACGAACCGTATCCGTCAATGGCTCGTTCCTCGATCACGGATTCAGGAGCCGGCCCCGTTCGCAGAGTCCGCTGTCCGGGCCCTTGTCCTCCTCGACCGGCCGGGCGAGTGTGCGGATTGCGGGATCGTCCCTGTCGGCGCAGGCGAGCCACGAGACCTCTCGCCCCGGTTCCCCGTAAACCTTGAACGCCATGTAGTCGCTCAGCCATTCGTACCCGGCGAGGAACGGCCTGCCGACGGGGGTGAGGGAAACCGTCGCCTCCTCCTCCTTCGTCAGTGCCGCGAAGTAGGAGGGCAGCGCGACGACGGCTTCGCCCGAGGCGTCGAGCGTGACCTTCCCGCGGTACAGGCAGAGGTTCTCGGGGGATTCGACGAACATGTGCCGCAGGATTCTGTTTTCGGGGTCGAGCGGATGGTCGATGACAAAGCTGCCGGCCGTTTTGCTCAGCGTGCCGGCGACATGGACATCGCCCTGGAAATAGCCCGCATAGTTCGACAGGCTCTCTCCGTATATGCCGTATCCGGTGTTGCTCCATCCGTAGACGCCGTTGCCGTATGAGCTCACACCTCTCACGCCGATTCCATTTGTGCTGGACCCTTCGACTCCGAAACCCTCGCCAGAGCTCCCTTCGACACCCTTGCCGCCCCCTACGCTCGCTCCGTGGACACCGACGTTATCGCCCGACAGGTAGCTGACGGTGGTGCGATTGAAAGCGACGACCCCGTATTTGCCGTCGTATATGCTCGATGCGTCCGCATAGACACCGGCGATGTCGTCTCCGAGGCGTCCGGAACAGCCGTTCCTGTTGTACCCGTAGACGCCGCAAAAGTCCGCGCCGAGCTGACCGTAGTTCTGGGTCACCGCATTGTACCCGTACACGCCGCCCAGGTGCGTGCCGAGCTGACCGTAGTTTCCGCTCCCCGCGTGGACGCCCTGCACGCCGACGCTCTGGTAGGCGGTCCCGCGCCCGTACACTCCCCCGCGGGAATCCTGGGCCGTGACGCCATACACGCCGGCGGAGTCGCTCCCGAGGGTGCCGCTGTTCGCGGTCGCGTTGTGGTATCCGTAGGCTCCCATATCCGCCCCGCCGAGATATCCCTCGTTCCCGTTGCCGTTGCGTCCGTAAACCCCGTACATGACGGCACCGAGCTGCCCGTAGTTCAGACTCGTTCCGTTTCTCCCGAAGACGCCGAGGCTTGCTCCTCCGACATAGCCGAAGTTCCCGGTGGAACCGTGCCTGCCGTACATGCCGGCTTCGGTCGTCCCCAGCCGTCCTTCGTTTCCGCTGCTCTGGTTATATCCGACGACGCCTATCGTCGCCGCGTCTGTCCCCCGCGCATATATCGTTTGTGTTCCCCCCGAGAACACCGTCAGCTTCGAGCCGGGCGTCGTTGTGCCGATCCCCACGTTCCCCGACACCGCCGAGTACTGGTTGTCCCCCGAGATCGTCCAGTCCCCGTCGCTTGAGCCCCCCGTCGGGGCCTGCCAGGTC
>JAQVGR010000142.1 GCA_028696635.1 Candidatus Krumholzibacteriia bacterium
ACCGTCATCGGGAACCGGTCGCCCGGTATCAACGAATGGTACGCCTGCCTGACGGCGTGCCCGAGGAGCCGGTCCCTGACCAGACGACCGTTCACGAAAAGAAACTGCATGGAGCGGTTTCCCCTCGTTACGGACGGGAGTGTCGTATATCCGCGCACCCGCATCCCTCCGTCGGAACCTTCGAACGCACGCAGGCCGGGGAATACGCTTGAACCGAAGACCATCTCGACACGCTCGGCGAAGCTGCAGGACGGGTAGGAAAGGATCTCCCGGCCGTTGTGGGAAAGGCTCAGGGAGACCTCCGGCCAGGCGAGCGCGTAGCTCTGCACGAGCGACGTGATCCGGCGGATCTCCGATGCGTCGCTCGAAAGGAACTTCTTGCGGGCCGGGAGATTATGAAAGAGATCCTCGACGATAACGGTAGTCCCGGGTTTCATCACCGCGGGCTCGTCGCCGAGGACTTCTTCCCCGCGCCAGCGTATCTCTCTGCCGATCTCCTCGGACGCGTCGCGGGACCGGATTGTCAGCCGGGCGACGGCCCGGATGCTGGCGAGCGCCTCTCCGCGGAAACCGAGTGTCGTGATGCGGTCGAGATCGGAGATCAGGCCGATCTTGCTCGTCGAGTAGTTCTCCGCCGCGAGAGCGAGCTCTGCCGCAGGTATCCCGGTTCCGTCGTCCTCGACGCGTATGGAACGGCGCCCGCCCTCCTCCACCGAGATCGAAACGCGCGAGGCCGAGGCGTCGAGCGCGTTCTCGAGCAGCTCCTTGACGGCGTTCACGGGGCGCTCGATCACCTCACCCGCGGCGATCTTGCCCGTTGTGTCGGCCGGGAGGCGTTTGATATGTCGTTCCACGGTCATGAGTCCTCCCGCAACTCCCATTCAGAGCGGTTCGTTCCGGGCGGCGGATCTTTTCCGCAGGCGCGGTCGCAATACGATACCACAGCAGAGGGCGTTGAGCAATCGACAATGGAGGATGAGCGCGATATCAGAGCCGGCGGCGGGCTTCGCGTATCAGGTCCGCGGCGGAATCGCAACTCCCGGGAAAGACTGCGAATGCGCTCGTAGGGCGGATAGATCGTTCATCGTACAAATCGTGGCCTCGAAGCGCTTTCTCGATGAAGCCGATCAGCCGCTTTTCGAGGTACTCGATCCTGTTGTGGCTTTCGAGGGAAATCACGGCGAAGAGATCGGTCTCTATCCACGAGAAGTAATCGGTCTTGCGAACCTGCTCCCGTATGCCCGTGCTGAGCTCGTTGATCAGGTCGAGAGTACGGTGGTAATCGCTCTCCATCATCTCCTTGAGGCCGCTGATGCGGAAGAGGGTGACGATGAATCCGTGGTGATACCTCTCGGCTCTCTCGATCTCTTCGTTCATCCGTTCGAGGAGGATCTTCTGATTGGATCTGAGAAGCTCGTCGAAGCTGACCGATCCGGTCTCTGTCCCTGAGCCGGTTCGCTCGCGCTCGAGGATGGGGATGACGATCTCCTCGGTGCGATGCAGCAGTTCGAGCTCGTGGCTCCCGAAGACGGACGAATCGAGCGGCGAGACCGGACGCCGGTCGTACCCGATGAACCAGGCGATGACCTTGCCGGAGCGTTTCATCGGAAACATGATGATCGAGCGGTAGAGCGGCGGGCTGTCATAGGCGCCGATGGCGCCGGAGAGGTAGCTGACGCATTCCGGTTCTCCCCTCTCGCGCACCCTGGCAAGCATCTCGGCGTCGCAGGCGAGTCGTGCCGTCCGCTGATTCTCGTCCTCGGGGAAGCCGTGGTAAGCGGTTTCCACCCCTTCCGGACCGGACCAATGGAAACTCCCCATGGACGCTCCGACGAGCGTGGAGAGCAGCGCCGGAACTTGCCTCAACCTCGCCTGAAGACTCCAGGTGCCCATAAGCGCCGGGGTGATCGTCGAGAGGAACTCGAGACTCTGCATCCTGCGCGACTGCCGCAGCTCCTTCAACTGTGTGTATACGAAAAAGCCGAGCTGAAACCTGAGCACGTCCTTGAGCTTGAGGAACCGTTCGAACGCATCGAGGTTCGCGAACTCGATGACCGCGACGCCGAGGGGACGATCATGCTCGAGCGGCATATAGAAGGAGGTTATCGCGTCCTTGCGCTCGCTGAGCTTGAGGCCTACCTCGTGCCTGACCTCGGTCATGAGGACTTCCTCCTGCTGCAGGAATGATCTGGCGAGGCTGCCGTTGGCGCAATGGATCCGGGGCGCTGGAGTGCCGTCGTCGTGGATCTGGTGGTCGCTCCCGCCGAGGATCAGCCAGTCCCCTTCGTCCGTCGCCGTATAGACGGTTACGCTCGCCGCGGAAAGGACCTCGGCCAGAGCGCGACTGAGGAATGCGAATTTCTCGTGAAAACCGGTGTCGGTATGGAACAGCGATTCGATATGATTACGGATCCGGTACTCGGCGTCGCGCACCTTCTGGGTATCGATGTGCAGGTGGTGGCGCAGGATGGGCGCGATCTTTGCCGCGAGGAGTGTTATCGTCTCGAGATCCGGCTCCTCGAGCTCGCGGTCGCCGCGGTCTGTGGAGATATTGAGAACGCCGACAAGTACGCCTGTGTCGATCATGGGGACCGATATCGCGCTGAGGATCGACTCCCGTTCGCGGCCGTCGCGGTAGAGCGGCGTTTCCACGAGATTCCGTATCAGGCGCGCCTTGCCGGCGGATGCGACCGATCCGGCTATCCCCGTGCCGATTTTCTGCCGCGTCCCGCTGACGACCTCTTCGCTCAGCCCCATCGCATATCCGATATACAACTCTTTGGTCTGCTCCGAGAGGAGCATGATCGATCCGGAGGATGCCTGCACTGCTCGTACGGATATCTCGAGAAGCCACTTGAGGAGACGCTCGCGGTCGGTGATCCGGTCTATGTAGGAAAGGGCCTGCTCGAGATGCTGAGGCCACGGCAGCGGCTTTTCATCCGTAGTTCCGGCCGGCTGCCGCTCGACGGCTCGCGAAGCGGATTCCGAGGGGGTCATCAGCCGCACCCCCTCGCGCCGCAGCAGCCGGATCTCCTCACCGAACGCGCTGCGGCTCCCCGCGATGATCACGTGATCTGCGGTCTTGAACGCCTCGACGAAGGAGCGGTCGGTGAACACCGGCACGCCGATGATCTCGGCGATCTCGATGGCTACCGCCCGCCTGTCGCGGTCGTATATTCCGACGATCTCAATGGCCGGATCCCGGTGTAACTCGCTGAGAATATTGAGCTCTTCCTCGCCGCCCCCGAGGATCGCTACCTGTCTGGCCGCCTTCACGATGCCCTCCGGTCTCTACCGCCTGAATGCGGTAAACCGCTCAAGAAAAGAGCAAGATTCAAGCCAGAATGAACGGAGGGATGGTCAATCGGCGTTTTTCAGAAGCTCTGCTCGCAGGCGGGAGATAAGGGCGAGTGCCTCCAGAGGCGTTATCCGGTCCGGATCGATGGCCGCAATCGCCTCCCTGACGGGATCGGGACGTTCGAACAGGGGGAGCTGCCCCCCGGTCGATCCGGATCCATCGGGATCGGGCCGGTTGCGCTCGAGCGTCTCGAGGATACTCCGGGCGCGATCGACCACCGTCTGGGGGAGCCCGGCAAGTTTCGCCACGTGTATCCCGTAGCTCTTGTCCCCTGCCCCCTCCACGATCCGGTACAGGAACAGTATCTCGTCCCCCCACTCCTTCACATCGACGCGGAGATTGTGAACGCGGGGGTACCGTTCAGCGAGGGCCGTCAGCTCATGATAGTGGGTGGCGAAGAGGGTCTTCGGTCGCCGCCCCGGGTTCTCTACGAGGTATTCCGTCACCGCCTGGGCGATGCTCAGACCGTCGAGCGTGCTCGTGCCCCGTCCTATCTCGTCGAGCAGCACAAGACTCTTCGATGTGCACTGGTGCAGAATCTTGGCCGTCTCCGCCATCTCGACGAGAAAGGTGCTCTGTCCGCGGGCGAGGTTGTCGCTCGAGCCGACCCGGGTGAAAACCCGGTCGAGGATGCCGATATGCGCGCGGGATGCGGGTACGAAGCTTCCCGCATGGGCGAGAATCGCTATCAGGGCAGCCTGTCTGATGTATGTCGATTTCCCCCCCATGTTCGGACCGGTGATGACGAGCAGCTGGCGCTCGCCGGGACGCAGAACGAGATCGTTGGGTATGAATCCCGATCCGGCGAGATCCTCGACGACCGGATGGCGACCGCCCGATATGACGAGATCGTCGGACTCCGTGATCACCGGCCTGCACCAGTCGCGGTCGGAAGCACAGTCTGCCAGGGATGAGAGGACGTCGAGCAGGGCGGCGAAGCGGGCGATCCCCAGGATCGCCGGGCTTTCTGATGCGATATCCGAGCAGATTCTCCCGAATATATCGCGCTCCAGCTCGATACGTCGCGAGTCAGCCGACAGTATCGCCTGCTCGCGCACCTTGAGCGCCTCCGTGACGTACCGCTGCGAGTTGACCAGAGTCTGCCTACCGATGTAGTCGGGCGGAATCTTTTCGAGATGCGCCCGCGAGACCTCGATATAGTATCCGAACACCTTGTTGAACCCGACCTTGAGAGACGGGATGCCGGTGCGTTTTCGCTCGCTCTCCTGCAGCGCGGCGATCCACCGTTTTCCCCCCTCGGCTTCGTCGATCAGGTCGTCGAGCGGTTTGTCGAAACCCCGTTGTATTACGCCGCCGTCGCGCAGGTGCGGTGGTGCGCCCGGATCGATTCCGGTCCGAATCAGCCCCAGCGCTCCGGTCTGCGAGCTGAGCGCCGAGGCTGCCTCGGTTACGAGCGGCGCGTATTTTCCGTCGCAGGCATCAGCGACGGACGGTGCGCGCTCGAGCGCCTCGGCGAGGGAGAGCAGATCGCGCGGGCCGGCTTTGCCGGCGGTGATCCGCGCCAGTATACGCTCGATGTCCGGCAGCCCGCGCATGGTCTCCCGCAGGCGCTGGAGCTGCGCCGGTTGCGAGGCAAGACTGTCGACGGCCTCCAGGCGGGATTCGATCAGGCTCAGGATCCTCGACGGCCTCAGAAGCCATCTTCGAAGGAGGCGGCCGCCGGCCGCCGTGCGTGTCCGGTCGATGTGGCCGATCAGAGCCGCCTCGGGCGCGTCGCCGCGCAGGGGTTCGAAAATCTCCAGGTTCCGCAGGGTCTCCGGATCGAGGAAGAGCGTGTCGCTCGGAGCGAGGAGCCGGATGCCGGTGACATGATCGAGTCCGCCGCCTCGCAGCCTTCTCACGTAGGCGAGCAGGGTACCTGCAGCCGTGACCGCGAGCGGGCGGTCATCCATCCCGAAGCAGTCGAGCCCCGGGGTGCCGAAATGTGCGAGCAGGGTACGGCGTGCCTCCTCCTCGGAGAATTCGAAAGCCGGCAGCAGTTCCCGGCAGCACCCGGGGAGGGTGCGAGCAATCAGCGCCCCCGTCGAATCCTGGGTGTCGGGAATGACGGCCTCGCGGACGGGAAGACCGGCCAGAAGCTGCTCTATGGAGCGCGTATCCTCCTCTGCGGCCTGGAATTCCCCCGTCGAGAGATCGAGAAGCGCGAGTCCCGTCCTCCCCTCTCCGCCGAACGCGGAGGCGATGAAATTGTTCTCGTTCTCGGTGAGGGTAG
>JAQVGR010000143.1 GCA_028696635.1 Candidatus Krumholzibacteriia bacterium
CGAGGCTGCTGCAGATATACTTTCCGCATGGAAACGCGCGGTTGCGGCGGCGGCCGGGCTCGATCCGGACACGGCAGACGCCCGTTCCGTCGATGATCTGCTCGCCCTTCACGCGGTCGGCCGAGCATCGATGGCTGCGCTGCGCGGATGGAAGGAATACGGGATCATCGGCAGGGGACGGTCGCGTCCTGCGGCCTTCGCCGCGGCGTTGACGCATTTTCACCGCGGGACTCCCTCCGATCAGGTCAGGCGCGAGGCGGTCCGTCTGGTAGACGCGGCCGTGCAGAAAGGAACGGGCGATCGGGTCCGCAGATCTCCGGGGGGGTTTCCGCACGGCGGAGGACCATGGCACGAGGCGGCCCGGCTTACCTCGCGTGTCTGGAGCCGGCTCGTTCACGGGATGGAGGAGTGACGAAGATGGAGGGGCGTACCGTCGTCATCCTGATAG
Source organism: Candidatus Krumholzibacteriia bacterium (assembly GCA_028696635.1). Classification (GTDB taxonomy): domain Bacteria; phylum Krumholzibacteriota; class Krumholzibacteriia; order Krumholzibacteriales; family Krumholzibacteriaceae; genus JAQVGR01. Next base: position 449 of record JAQVGR010000143.1, read on the forward strand.
ACGCCCTCGGCGACGAGATCGCCCGGGCTCACGATTTTCAGCCGACGTCGCTCGGGTACCGGACCCGTCTGCGGACCGTGCTCGGATTCAGCCAGGCGGCGCTCACTTCGATACTGACCGGCGCGACCCCGGCGGAGCACGGGCTGTGGATGATGTATCGCTTCGACAGGCGACGGTCCCCCTTCAGGTTCGTCGATGCTCTCGCGCCGTTCGGCGGCACCGGCCGCAGGATGATCCGGGATCTGATACGCTGGAAGGTCGGCAGGCTCGACCGCGTGACGGGATACTACAGTCTCTATCGCGTGCCGGCCGGCATCCTCTCGCGGCTCGATCTCCCCGCCCGCCGCTCGGTCTTCGAGCGAGGCGGCGGGGGGCGATGCCGCACCGTGCTCGACGAGGCGTCGTTGCGGGGCGATCTCTTCGTACGCGACTATCGCACCCCCTCCGCGCAGGCATTCGACGATCTCGAAGAATCGCTGCGAGCCGGGCGCGCGGCCTTCAATCTTCTCTACACGGCGGAGCTCGACTCCGATCTGCACGCGTACGGCACGCGGGACCGGCGGGTGGGAGAGCGGCTCGACGCATTCGCGGAGAGGATCGATCGGATCGCGCGAACATTTTCCGACGCGAGGTTGCTGGTCCTCGGCGATCACGGGATGTGCGACGTCTGCGGGACGGCCGACCTGATGGGGAAGGTGGAGAAAGCCGGTCTCGGGGCGCTCACGGATCTGATCCCGTTCTACGATTCGACGATGGCGCGTTTCTCCGTACGCCAGGGCGATACGCGCCGCCGGCTCGAAGACCTGCTTTCATCACTGCCCGGCGGAAGGCTCCTGTCCGACCGGGAACGCGAGGACCTCGGCGTGCCGGCGGCGGAATGCGGGTACGGCGATCCGATATTCCTCTGCGATCCGGGGATCGTCATCCTTCCGAGCCACATGAGCATCGAACCGGTCGCCGGGATGCACGGGTACCATCCTGACGCGCCGTGCATGGACAGCCTACTGCTCTCCCGCGACCCGATCCCCCCCGGCATATCGACGATATGCGATCTCGCGCCGCTGCTCCTGCCGGGGTTCGTGGGAGGTGAAGGATCCGCATGAGCGTCGAGAAGGTCGGATCGGCCATGTCCTGGAACCTCGTCGCCAAGGCGGCGCGGTTCATCGCGATGCCCGTCGGGTATGCGGTGGTCGTCCGGTCGCTCGGTGAGTACGACTGGGGCCTGCTGAACCTGCTGCGCACCATCACGGCCTTCGCGCTCGTTGCCGTCATCGCCGGCGGGGGGAACACGGTGCTGCGCTATCTTCCGCATGCGCGGGTCCGCGGGGGGATGCGCTCGTTGATGAAGGATGTCAGACGGCTGATACTCGTGCAGGCGGCGGTCTGGATCGCGCTGACCGCGGTGTCATGGCTCCTGTCGGAGCGGATCGCGGGGATCTACCGTCAGGATGACGCGCGTTTCGCGTACTATCTCGTCGTTGCGGTCGGCTTCGTCGCATTCGAGGCCTCGCTAACGATGGTGATGAACGTCCTCCAGTCGTGGTACGAGACGAGGCTGCTGGGAATCGTGATCGTCGCCGGGAACGTGGCGTACGTCGCACTGCTGATCGTCGTGCTCCGTCTCGGATGGGGCATTCCGGGGGTCTTCACCGCCGCAGGCGCGGTGAACCTCGTCTCGACGCTCGCGCTGCTGCCGCAGGCCGTCGAGCTGGTCAGGTCACATTCGGTGGACGATATTCCCGGTCCCGGCCTCGGAGCACTGATGCGCTTTTCGCTGCCGTTCGTCGTGATCGGCCTGCTCAACCAGATCGTATGGCGGCATTCCGAGGTCCTGCTGCTCGGCCATTTCACGGGTATCGAGGAGTCGGGATTCTTCGGGCTCGCATACCGCATCCCGCAGATGGCGCTCGAGTTCATACCTCTCTCGATATGGCCTATCATCATGGCGGGCGCATCCGAATCGTACGCGAAGGATCCGACGCGGCTCGCCCGGACGATCGACGTCTACTATCGACTCCTCTTCCTGCTCGTGCTCCCGGTGACGGCCCTCGGCTTCGCCTTCTCGGGACCGCTCGTGCCGCTCCTGTTCGGGACGGCGATGGCGCCCGCCGCGCGTCTCACGCAGCTGTTTTTCGTTGTCTTCTCCTATTCGTTTATCTACACTCCACTGAGCATGGCGCTGTACGTGGTCGGCAAGAGCTGGATAAACATGCTCGTGTTCGCTGTGCTCGCGGTAATCAACATCGGCCTGGATCTCGCTCTCATTCCGCGGTTCGGTCTCTGGGGCGCGTTCGCACCGGTGGCGGTCACGCTCCTGGCGGGGATAGCGGTATTCCGGATAGCCGCGGGGCGCGCCGGTACGGGGATACGTATCCCGGTCGCGTTCATCGTGCGCTGCTATATCGCCGTGACACCCGCCGCGCTCCTCTCGCTGAGCGCCGAACGGTGGCATACGCCGGCCGCACTTGCCCTGCAGGCGCTCGCCGGTGTACTCTTGCTCTGGGGAGGCGTTCGGCTGACCCGCGTCGTCGGGCCCGGCGAGAAGGATCTGATACGGCGGCTGCCGATTCCGGCCAGGGAAATGTTCGTCTCACTATTCTGAGAAAGGCGCAGCAGATGTACCGTGACAACACCGTTTCAGTCGTCATACCCTGCTACAACGAGGAGGAGGGAATCGCCCTGGTCATACGGTCGCTGCCCCCGTCGGTCGACGAGGTCGTCGTGGTGGACAACAACTCCACGGATCGCACCGGTGAAGTGGCCCGGGGCCTCGGCGCCCGCGTGGTTTTCGAGAAGCGCAAGGGGTACGGGGCGGCGTACAAGGCCGGTCTGCCGGCGGTGAACGGCGCGATCACGGTGACGATGGACGGCGACGGCACCTATCCCGCCGAGCAGATAGAGGAATGCATCGATCATCTGATAGAAAGCGGGGTCGATTTCGTGTCCGCCTCGCGATTCCCCCTGAGTGACCCGAAGGCGATGAATTTCTCCAACAAGGTCGGAAACACAATCCTGACGTGGGCTACACTGATCCTTTTCCTGCGCGGAATACGGGATTCGCAATCGGGGATGTGGATCTACCGCAGCGAGGTATACCGGAAGCTGCGTCCTCAAAGCGACGGCATGCCGTTCAGCGAGGAGATCAAGATCAATGCCATCCGGCACCCCGACGTGCGATTCGACGAGTACCACGTGAACTACCATCCGAGAGTCGGCGAGGTGAAGCTCGACAAGTGGCGGGATGGACTGCGCAACCTGCTCTTTCTCCTCAAGCTTCGTCTGACGCCGTTCGACGGGAAAGCCGGCCGCTCATGAGCGGCCGGGGAGGTGGCCCTCGATGCTGAAGAACATGCTGCTGATCCTGCTGACGGTCTGTCTGAACACCGCCGGACAGTTCTTGATGAAGGCCGGGATCAACCGGATCGGGAAGATCGACATCAGCCGGTTCATCGAGTTCCTGCCGAAAGTCGTCGCCTCTCCTTTCATCATAGGCGGTTTCGTCTCATACGCGATGAGCGCCGTGCTGTGGATCGTGATACTCTCGCGGGCCGAGCTGAGCTGGGCCTTTCCCATGGTCAGCCTCTCGTACGTGATCACAGCTCTTCTCTCGCCGGTGCTGCTCGGCGAGACCTTCTCGATACTGCGGTTTGTCGGGGTCCTCGTGATCTGCGCGGGTGTGTTCATCGTCGGCAGGACCTTCTCGGGACCCTGAGACAGCATGCCGCGGAGTGACGCCGGGCGCGGACGGAGTGATCGCCGTGAATCGTCCATGGGGCTTTTTCTGGTGTAATGCCGCGGCTCTCGCCGCGTCGCTGCTGACCGGCCTGCAGGTCCTGCCGGCGCCCGGCCTCCTCGGCATCCTTCTCGCATTTCATGCCCTCTTCATCCTTCCCGGCATCGTCGTCTGGCGTCTTCTTCCCGGCGGCGCGGGGGTGAACGTCGATGGAGTGATCCGCGTCTTCCTCACGGGGCTCGCCGTCGCCTGCTCGGTCGTCTGCATCGGCTTCATGCCGCGCGTGACGTATCAGTTCATATCGTCGGTGTATGCGTTCGTTACGGCGGTCGGCCTGATCGGGGTGCTGCTGAAGCGGCCGAGGGCGCCCCGGCGGTGGGTGCCGTTTCCCGGCAGGGAGAGGACGGCGCGCAGCGAGAGCCGTCTCGTGCTTTCCGTGTTCGCGCTGCTCTTTGTCATCTGCTTTATTCTGCTCTACGGAAGAGCCGAGACCGGCATCGACACGGACGCTCCAGATCACCTGAGCTACATCCGGCGCAGCCTCGACAGCGGGGAGCTGCTGCCGCGCGATTCGTTCTACCGCGGCGGCGACGGCGCTGGATTCGACCAGAGGAAGGGGTTGTGGCATCCAGTGGCGACGCTCTGGGCGGGGCAGGCCGCCGTCCCGCCCGAGGAGCTCTGGAGCGCGATTCCGGCGATTGCGAGCTTCTTCGCGGTCATCGCCTTCTGGGGGTTCGCCGGGGAGCTCGTCGGCGGCGTGCCCATGAAACTCCTCGCGCTGACGCTGCTGCTGCTCGTCTACAGGGGTGAGGGGGCGGGTTGGTTGTCGAAGCTCGGTTACAGCAGGAATATCGCCATGATCGTTGCGTGGGGGACGTTCATGATGATCATGAAGTACCTGCGCGGTTCCCGCCGGATCGATCTCGCCTCCGCCGCGCTGTGGAGCGCGGCCGGCACGGCGATCCACTCCGTCTTCGGGCTCCTCGCGGCCGCCACGCTCCTCTCGCTGTCCTTTCACGCGATCTTCACCGCCGAAGGGCGCGCCTGGAGGAGACGGCTCGTCTCGTCAGCCGCGGCGGTCTCCGCGGCGGTTGCGCTGCCTGCTCTGCTGCGGCTGCTGGGCGCCCCGGAAGGTGTGAACGTCGTCCATCGGCATATGCAGGGCATGCTCGAGCTGGGAGGGGGGCTGCGAACGATCGACCCGGTAGAGCTGGTGATGCGATTCGACCTCACGATGCTTTTCGCATGCGCCGTCACTCCCTTCGTCTTCTTCCTCGGACGAGACCGGGCGCGGGAACGCCTTGTCGCGACGCTGTTCGCCGTGCCGGCGCTGCTGGCGCTTGTCCCGTTCACCGCCACTGTCCTCGAACGGTTTCTGGGGTACTTCTATATCAGG
>JAQVGR010000144.1 GCA_028696635.1 Candidatus Krumholzibacteriia bacterium
ATAGTAAATAACACAATAACTGTTGTTCAAGATACAAATCATCCTTTACTAATGAGTAAAACATCTCCGGTTCATATGGACGCATGCGAAGAAAGGCCGGGTTCGAAACAGTACGGGAAGGTCCTGCTCACCCTGGCGGATCTGGGGCACGGGATCGGGGCCGGCGCTGCCGTCCTCGATTTCGGATGCGGAGGCGGGAGCGGCGTCGAGTACATGCGAAGGCGGGGGTTCGACGCATACGGATGCGATCTGCGGTTCAAGGAATCGGATGCCGTCCCCGAGCTGGAGGCGAGCGGCCGCGTGCGACGCATCGAGACGGCGCCGTACCGGCTTCCCTTCGAGGATGACCGCTTCGATCTCGTGTTCAGCTGCCAGGTCTTCGAGCACGTGAGCGATTACCGGGAAGCACTCGGCGAGATCCGCCGGGTGCTCAGGCCGGGAGGGAGGAGCCTTCACATCTTCCCGTCCCGGGGCCGATTGATCGAATCGCACGTGCGGGTTCCCCTGGCGAGCGTCTTCCGGCCGCGCTGGTACCTCCTGCTCTGGGCGCTTCTCGGGATCAGGACCCGCAACCAGAAGGGGATCTCCGCCCGCGAGGTCGCCCGGCGCAACTGCGAGGTCCTGACGGAGCGCACCAACTATCTCTCCCGCAAAGCGATCGCCTCGCATGTCGGGGAATTCTTCGACGAGTACGCCTTCTGCGAGCTCGCCGCGGCGCGGCACTCGCGGCTGCGGCCGGCCTGGCCGGTCCTGCGCCGGATTCCCTTCGCGTCCCGGCTGCTCGGCGCTTTCCAGACCCGCGTGCTGTTTTTCAGGAAGACCCCCGCCTGAGGGAGGCCCGGGGCCCCGCGGGCCCCCGCGCGGCGTCCGCCGGCATAAATCCCCCTGATCCCTTTACATTTCCGTGTTTCGCGGGTATATTACTTGCGTACAGACCCGCTGATGTGGGGGCGAATGGATTCGACGGGGATGGATGAAGCGGGGGAAGCGTGCCGAGGTGCCGTCGTACCTCGTAAAACAGGCGGCACAACACAACTGCCAACGACAACGTGGCACTGGCCGCCTAGACATAGGCGACCCGTCCGCCCATCCTGCGCCGACGGGGGATGGAACCGGGCGTCGATTTCCGCCGGCTGGCCGGCCGACTCTCACCCGGAACGCCGGTAAGAACTCAGGGTGATAGCCTCACGACAACTTCGCCCGGCGGGGCGCCGTGAAGCGAATGAAAACGCCGGGATACGCACGTAGAAGCCCCGTGGAAGCGTTTCCGGACGCGGGTTCGATTCCCGCCGCCTCCACCATTACAAAAGACGAACCCGTCCGGTGGCTGGACGGGCTTTCTTTTTCTGGCGCTTCGGGATTTTGTGTTGGTGATACGGTTTGGTGAAGTATACTTTCCTGCAATCGCGATGTCATACAGGCGGCTCGCACCCATGGGAGGCTGATCGCCCAATGACCTCCGCATTCCGGCCCCGTTTCACCATCACCAACCGCATGACGCAGGCCATAACCCGCATCGAGCGGGCGCGCGGTTTTCTGGAGGCGGCCCAGCTTTCCGCCGACTGGGTGCGAGAGGTGGGTGAACAGGCGCTGATTCTGGAGGCGCACCACACCACCCACATCGAGGGCACCCGGCTGACGCTGGACCAGGCCGTGCGGCTCTGGAAGGGCGAAGCCGTGCCGGAAGCCGACCCGGACGATGCGCGGGAGTTGCTCAACTACCGCACCGCTTTCGAGTTCGTCTCCGAGTGCCTGGACAGCGGCGACCCGATTACAGAGGGGATTATCCGCGAAATCCACCGCAAGCTGGTGGAAGGCGTGCGCGGCGGCAACGCTGCGCCGGGCGAGTACCGGCGTATCCAGAATTACGTGGTTAATTCCGGCACCGGCCAGGTGATCTACACTCCGCCCGCGTCGGTGGAGGTGCCGGCGATGATGTCGGAGCTGATCAAGTGGCTGAACGGCGATCTCGATATCCACCCGATGCTGGTGAGCGGCATCGCCCAGTTCCAGCTGGTGCACATCCACCCGTTTCTGGACGGCAACGGCCGTACATCCCGGTTGCTTTCTACCCTCTGCCTCTATAAGGCCGGATATGATTTCAAGCGGCTGTTCACCATCAGCGAATATTATGACCGCGACAGGCCGACCTTTTACAAATCCATCCAAAGCGTGCGCGACAACGGCATGGACATGACCGGCTGGCTCGACTATTTCGTCAACGGCCTGGAAACTCAGATGGTCGAGGTGCGCGAACGTAGCGAGCAGGTCATCCGCCGCGACGTGCTGGTGAAGCAGCATGGCCTGAACGAACGCCAGGCAATAGCGCTGGGTCGCCTTATCCAAAACGGCAAGCTGACCATCCAGGATTTCGAGGCGTTGTGTCCGGCCGTCAACCGCCGCAGCCTGCAGCGGGACCTGAAGGGGATGCTCGGGAAAAAATTGATCGTCGAAGTCGGTGCGGGAACGACCGACCCCACTCGTCATTACGTGTTGGCCGAGCTGTGATACGCTGTGACGCCGAGCTGTGACAGAGCTGTGACAAAAACTGTGACATCTTGGGGGCTGACGGCTGATCGCCCGCCTGCGGCATGGCGTGACCTTTCCTCGCCAGATCCCTCTGTATAAAGAGTCATGTGCGGGCGTATCGCCCGTTTGTTATCTCAACCCTGGCTTCAGTCTCGGATTGGTGCTACGATCTGGCGCGGGCCGGGTCATGGCGCCCGTTCCCGGGATAAATTTCGAGCGCGCAGGCAAGTCCGGAAAGCCGGAACAGGGAATCAGGGGGAAATATGTTCGATCCGAAATACAGATTCACGTGCGTCGACCGGTTCCTTCGCTACGTCAGGTACGACACCCAGTCGGACGAGGAATCGACCTCGTTTCCGAGCACGGAAAAACAGAAGAAGCTCTCCGCCGATCTCGCACGGGAATTGAAGAAGATGGGACTCAAGGACGCCGCGATGGACAGGTGGGGGTACGTCATGGCGACGCTTCCCGCGAACACGAGGAAGAAGGTGCCGCCGATCGCCTTCATCGCGCATGTCGATACGTCCCCCGCGGTGTCGGGAAAGAACGTCAAGCCGATCGTCCACAAAAAATACAGAGGCGGCGATATCAGGCTCCCCAGGGGCGGACGGGTGATAAAGGCGAGCGAGAACCCCGATCTCAAAAACATGAAGGGATTCGACATCATCACCTCCGACGGCTCGACGCTGCTCGGCGCGGACAACAAGGCCGGGATCGCCGAGATCATGGATGCGGCGCACTACCTGCTCGCCCACCCGGAAGTCAAGCACGGTCCGATAAAGATCTGTTTCACCCCCGACGAAGAGGTCGGGAGGGGAACGGAGAAGATCAATCTGAAGAAACTGGGGGCGAAATACGCCTATACGGTCGACGGTTCGAGCAGGGGCGAGGTCGAGTCGGAGACGTTCAGCGCCGACATGGCGGTGCTCAGGTTCGTCGGCAAGAACATCCATCCCGGGTACGCGAAGGGCAAGATGATCAATTCGATCAAGATAGCCGCCGCGTTCGTGGAGAGCCTGCCGAAGAAGAAGCTGTCTCCCGAAACGACCGAGAAGCGGCAGGGGTACGTGCACTGCACGACGATCAGCGGAGTCGAGGAAGCGACCACCCTCAAGATAATCATCAGGGATTTCGAGACGCCGAAGCTGAAAGAATACGAAGCGCTGCTCAAGGAGCTTGCGGAGAAAGCCGTCGCGAAGTTCCCCGGCTCGAAGTACGAAATGAAGGTCATCAACCAGTACCGGAACATGCGCGAAGTCGTCGAGAAGCATCCGCGGGTGACGGGGCACGCCGTTCAGGCGATGAGGAATCTCGGGATCAAGCCGATCATGCAGGCGATCCGCGGGGGAACCGACGGCTCGCGATTGTCGTTCATGGGGCTCCCGACTCCGAACATCTTCGCCGGCGAGCACAGCTTCCACTCGCAGCTCGAATGGGTCGCGGTGCAGGACATGGAGATGGCGGTCCGGGTGATCGTCGAGATCGCGACGATCTGGGAGAAGAAAAGCTGAACAGAGGCGAATCCTCTCGATTACTCGTGTACAAGACGGGTGGCGAGAGCATTCGTATAATCGCGCATATGCTAACGGGAAACGAACTCGGGGGCCGCATCATCCTGATGCGGCCCCCGAACTGTCAATACCAAGAGATTATCGCGCCAGGATGAGTTTCCTTGTGGTGACTTTGTCACCGATCAGGAAACGGGCAAAGTAGACGCCCGATGCGACAGGTTCTTCTCTGTCGTTGTTCCCAGCCCAATCAATCGTATGGCGGCCCTGCGGCTGTACTCCGCTGATGAGTGTCCGTACTTTTCTGCCGCTTGCATCGTAGATGACGAACAGGACTCTGTCCTGCTGTGGCAGGTAGTACGAGAACGTGGTCTGCGGGTTGAAGGGATTGGGATAGTTCTGGCTCAGATGAAACTCGCCGACCGGCGGGCTGTCCGGAGCGTCGCAGTGGTCTATCTTGACAAACATGCAGACGGGTACGATCACGGGATCCTCGTCCTCGTCATTACTGCCGATGATCAGGTAGGCGGTATAAGAACCGCATTCGAGCGAGCCGGCGGCGAATGTCACTTTCACCGTCATCGTGTCGTCACGATCGACCAGGCCGATCGGCCGGTCGACGCTGAGCCACTCCACGTCGGCGAGCCGGAGCAGGTCCCTGCTCGCGCCGTCTTCCAAAAGATCCTGTGATTCGGAACCGTTTGCCTCAGCAAAGCTGCCTGTCGGAGCGAGCGCTTCGCTGATCGAATAGCTCAGCACGGAGGCGGTATCGAGATTCATGATGTACAGATCGAGAACGGTTGTCCATTCAGGCTCAAGCGTCGCGCCCAGGGCGCCCGGATGGACGGCTATCTCGGGGGTGCCGTATGGATTGTCCCAGAAAGGTTCGAAAAGCACGCAGTCTCCGACCCTCGAACCTGTTCCGGACGGATTAAGCGTTGCATGGTAGGGGCCGGATGAAGCCCCCCAATAGTTCGATGTTGCATCCACCGTACTCGTGCAATCGCCGTATACACCGTAATAGGTCGTGTTGTTTGTGACGAGGGAGGAGTAGTGGACGACCGGGTTCGCGGTGTTCTGTGCCCTGATCAGGTGGCGCCGGCATTTCGCGATATCGACATGCTGGATGATCGGCGAACTGAAATCGGTGACGATAACGTCGTGATAATCGTATCCGGCGAATCTGATCGTGCAGAACTCGAGCACACCTCCCGAATCGATATTGAAGACGATCTGATCCCAGTAGTTTGTCGCGGTGGGCTCGGGCTGTCCGAGTATGTCAAGATACGATGTGAAAACGACATTCTTCTCGGCGCTTCCCCGCGCATCTAGATAGCCATTAAAGTTCAGACCGGTGTTCCGGTAGAACTTGACCGTTACGCCTCCGTCGATCGTAAGGGTGCGCCCCGCGTTGATCGTCACGTCCGCTCCGACAAAGAAGGGGATTCCCATGACGGTGCCCGATCTGGTTCCCATGCAGCTCCACCGGGAATCGACGTTCAGCGTCC
>JAQVGR010000145.1 GCA_028696635.1 Candidatus Krumholzibacteriia bacterium
CGGCGGCCTCGATGAGACGTCCCGCGTAATCTCCCGGGGGGCGCTTGAACACGCTCCCCGCGTTGGGGATGTCGAGGGGGAATTTCCTCGCGCGCTCCTCGCCGATCGCATCGAGGCGCTCGAGGACCCTTCGCGGCTCGGACGGGGTCAGACGGAGCCTCGCGCCGAGCAGCAGCCACCCCGAATCCTGGAAGATGCTCCGGCGGTACCCGAATCCCGCCTCGTCCCCGGAGATCGAGCGGCGACGACCGGCGGGGGTTATCGCTGTGACGGAGACGAGGATCGAGGAGAGGTCTCCCTCCTTCGTCCCCGCGTTCATCACGACGGCGCCCCCGAGTGTCCCCGGTATGCCGGCGATCGCTTCCATGCCGCCGAGCCCGTGCTCCGCGGCGGCCCGGGCGACTTCCATCAGCCCCGCTCCGGCGTCGGCGTGCACCGTCCCCCGGGACGGGAACGAGACGGCCGCCCCGTCCCTGCGCATACAGATCACCATCCCGCCGATCCCCTCGTCGGGGGCGATCACGTTCGATCCCCATCCGATCACCGTCAGCGGGATCCCGCGGCGTATCGCTTCCCGGTAGACGAATTCCGCCTCGGCCGCTCCGGAGGGCTCGGCGAAGAACTCGGCGTCGCCGCCGACCCGATAGGTCGTGTATCCGGAGAGAGGAACCGATTCCCGCAGCCGCTCTCCCATCCGTTCGCGTATCGTCTCAATCGATCTCATCGATCATTTCGCCGGGCGGCTCTCCCCGATTCGCCTGATCTTCGCGCCGAGGGATGCGAGCTTCTTCTCGAGGTTCTCGTACCCCCGGTCTATCTGATAGACATTCTCCACACGAGTCGTGCCCGACGCGGCGAGGCCCGCGAGGACCGTCGCCGTCCCTCCGCGGAGGTCGGTCGCCGAGACACGCGCCCCGCGGAGCCGCGCGCCCCCCGTGACGACGGCGCAGTTACCGTAGTTCTCAATATTCGCGCCGAAGGCCCGCAGCTGCTTGACATAGGCGAAACGGTCCGTGAAGCGCTGGTCCGTAATCGTCGACACGCCGGGAGCGCAGAGCGCGAGGACGGCGAACAGCGGCTGCAGATCGGAGTTGACGCCGGGATAGGGCGCCGTGAACATGTCGAACGGACGGAGTCCGTTCTTTGCCGATACGTATACCGAATTCCCCCACTCGAATATCCTCATCCCCGCCTCCTTGAGGTACTGCACATCGACGCGGAGCGTGGAGAGGTCATAATCGCGGATCACTATTTCGCTCCCCGTCACCCCGGCGGCGATCATGTATGTCATCGCCTCATCGCCTCCGGACATGACGGTGTGGGACGTCCCCTTCAGCCGGCGCACGCCGTCTATCGTGACGAGCCTGCTCGAAACTTCTATCTTCGCCCCCATACCCCGGAGGAACCCGGCAAAATCGGCTATCTCCGGCCGCGTGTTGGCGTTCCGGATGACCGTTCTTCCTTCGGCCCGGCACGCGGCGAGCATCACGTTCTCCGTGCCGGAGGTCGTCGGGAGATAGAAATCGATCTTCGCCCCGGCGAGCCCCCCCGTTCGTCCGGTGATTCCCTCGGGGGTCACCTCTATGTCGGCGCCGAGATCCTGCAGTCCCTTGATATGCAGATCGAATTTCCGCGTTCCGATATCGCAGCCTCCGGGGAACGGGAGCTCGACGCGGCCGAATTTCACCAGCATGACTCCGAGAAGAAGGAGCGAGTACCTGATCTTCGAGGCAAGATCCGCCGGCACGACGGGGCTCGACACGCCGCTCGGATCGATCGCGACCGTCGTTCCCTCCACCGTGACCGACGCCCCCATCTTCCGGAGGATCCGTATCGCCACCTTGATATCCGCCATCCTGACAGGGACGTTCCGGAGCTCGACGGTCCCCGTCGAGAGGAGGGAGCCGAACAGCATCGGCAGCGCGGCGTTCTTTGCGCCGCTCAGAACCACTTCCCCCTCGAGCCTCGCCCCCCCCTTGACCTCGAATATCGCCATCGCGCTGACCCGCTTTCGGTTATCGGCCGGGGCCGTTTCAGGGCCCGGCCCTCCGGCCGCTGCGCCGCTGCGGCGAATACCGCATCGCTCGCAACGCCTTACGAGTACGACACGGGGAATGATATTGTAATGGTCCGGGGATTTCCATATCTTTTCTGCGTGCGGGAAGACTCAACTCATCTGTGGATGCGCCGATACGGCGTCGAGAACATGCTGCTGCGGCCGCGCCGAGCGGCGCGGCGGGAAGGAGACGACCGATGACAGGCGAGAAGATCGCGCAGGCGCCGGGGATCATGCGGGAAGAGGGGATCGACCTGTGGCTGACCTTCGTGCGCGAAAGCGAGGTTTCCCGCGATCCGGCGCTCGATCTGATCCTCGATGCGAACTGCACCTGGCAGTCGGCGTTCATGATCCCCGTCGACGGAAGACCGGTGGCGATCGTCGGCTCCCTCGACGAGACGAGGATCAGGGATGCCGGGGGGTTCGAGGTGATCGGATACACGAAGGGGATCGGCGCGTCCCTGATCGAGCAGCTCGAACGGCACTCGCCCCGCACGATCGCCGTCAACTTCTCAGAGAACGACGTGACCTCGGACGGGCTGTCCCACGGGATGTACCTGATCCTCGAGGGGTACCTCGGGGGCACCCCCTTCGCCGGCAGGCTCGTCAGCTCCGAGGGCCTGATATCGAAGCTGCGGGGCCGCAAGAGCCCCGAAGAGATCAGGCGGATCAAAAAGAACATCGACCTGACCGAGGAGATCTTCGACCGCGTCACCGCCTTCATGCGGCCGGGGATGACCGAGCGCGAGGTCGCGGCGTTCATCCTCTCGGAAGTCGACCGGCTCGGGGTGGAGACCTCGTGGGAGCGCGAGCTCTGCCCGTCGGTCTTCACAGGCCCCGAGTCGGCCGGCGCGCACGCCGGCCCGACCGATCGGGTGATCGAGCCGGGGCACGTGCTCAACATCGATTTCGGAACCCGCGCGGAGCGGTACTGCTCCGACATGCAGCGCACCTGGTATTTCCTGCGCAAGGGCGAGACCGCCGCGCCGCCCGAAGTGCTCGGGCCGTTCGATACGATCCGCGACGCTATCCGTCTCGCCGCCGAGGCGATCAGGCCGGGGATGCAGGGCAGGGAGATCGACGCGGTGGCGCGGGATCATATCACGGGGAAGGGATACCCCGAGTACCCCCATGCGCTCGGACACCAGATCGGCCGCATGACGCACGACGGCGCCGGGCTCCTCTGTCCCGAATGGGAACGGTACGGCACGCTTCCGTACCTCGAGATCGAGGAAAACCAGGTCTACACGCTCGAGCCGCGCATCACGATACCGGGATTCGGCGTCGCCACCATGGAAGAGATCGTCGCCGTGCGCAAGGACGGGGGGGAATTTCTTTCTCACCCCCAGACCGAGATCATCCTGAGCGGCTGAACGGCCCGCGATTCAGCGAATGAGCACGAGCTTGCGCGTGAACGAATGCTCCCCGATCGCGCAGCGGGCGAAGTAGACCCCGCCGGCCAGCGGCCGGCCGTCCGCGCCGCGTCCGTCCCACCGGACCGTGTGCGCCCCCGCCGGGAGATCTCCCTCGAAGGGAACCGCGACGCGACGCCCCGCGACGTCGAATATCGAGACGCGCACCGGCGCGCGCCGGCCGGCGCCCCCCTCGCGCGCACCGACGACCAGCCGGATCGCCGTCGAGGGGTTGAACGGGTTCGGGTAGCTCCCCGAGACGCTCGATGCAGCCGGGACGGCGATGCCCTCGCCGGTAACGTCCGAGACAACCGTGAAGGCGTACCCGCTCCAGCGGCTCGCATGCCCCTCGGCGTCGCTCGCGCGAACCACGTACGCGTACTCCGCAGGGGCGGGCGGCTCTCGAACGAAAAACGTGTCCGGATGCGCAGCGGCGAGGGCGTTACGCTCGGCGTAGCCGGGAACTGGATCGATTTCGTCGATGTAGATTCCCTCCCCGTTGACCGAGGCGTCGGTGACATAGGCAAAACGCAGCAGGAGCGTCGAACCGGACGAGATCCCGCCGATCTGATCGAGAAAGAACTCGGCAGACACCCATCCCCCGGAACTTCCGGTAATCCCGTTTCCGCGATTGGTTCCGTTCGGATCGTAATCTGTCGTCAGGTTTCCCGGAACTGAACCCCAGGTGAGGCCGCCGTCGAGGCTCGCCTCGAGATATGCATAATCCCAGTTCGTCTCGATGTCATACCAGAGCCGGCATGAGAACGAGGCGCCCAATATGCCGTACGGATACTGATCGACGAGGGTCATCGCGGCGTTGCGCGCATCGCCCCTGCCCGAATAGTAGCTCTCCGGCACCGTGTAGAACCGGGCGCCGCTCAGCGCGAACCCGCCGAATGTCCACACGTTCCCGTCCGCCGAGCCCGGATCGGTCGCTCCCGCGAAGTCGCGGTACTCGACGAGCTCCCAGGAGACGGGGGGGTTCGGATCCGACAGGGCGCCTTCGGACCAGGAGATGAGATGATACGGATCGGCGATGTCCTCGACCGGATAGAGCCGTGGCGGGAGCGGGACGAGAACGCTCCGCGGCTCGCCGGCCCGCCGCAGCAGGGTCAGGTTGAGCTCGAGGACGAGATCGAATGTCGGTTGTATCAGGTCGTCCGGAGGGGCGAATCCCCCCTGCTCGTACGAGTTCAGCTCGATCGTATAGCTGAAGATGCGGTTCTTCGAGGAGGTATCGCCGTACATCCAGTCGTCCGAATCGCCGTTGGTCGGGTAGAGGATGTCGGTGGCGGTGCAGCCGACCGCGAACCCGTTCCCCCGGGCGAGCGAGTCGCCGAGGACGGTGAACAGCTCGTGGTCTTCGGTGTATATCGCGTCGTACGCCCACGGATGGATGATCAGCTCGCTGTACGAGTGGTACGAGAGGGCTAGGGCGAACTCGCGGGCGTTGCAGAAATCCCGCACAGCCTGCGTCTCGGGCTCGCTGAACGGCGCGGGACCGCGATAGACGGCCGACGAGGTCGACGGCGACGATCCGGCGTCGTCGTACCCCCACTGGTAGCCGTAGTTGCGGTTCAGGTCGACGCCGAAGGTCCCGTCGCCGTTGTTCCGGCGGTTCTTGCGCCACCAGGTCCACCAGTCCCCGCTGTTGTTGTTCTCGACGTAGACATGGCCGTCGGGATTGATCATCGGCGCGATCCAGACCTCGCGCCCGTCGACGAGATCGGTGATCTGCGGGTTCGTTCCGTATCCGCCGAGCAGGTACTGGGCGAGCATCAGCGGGATCTCGACCGACATCAGCTCGCGGGCGTGATGGCACCCCATGATAAAAACTTCCGGCTCGTCTTCGTCCATCGCGGCTTGATCCGAAATCTTGATCGCGACCAGCAGCCGCCCCTCGTGAGAGGTCCCGATCGTATCAAGACGCGCAAGGAGCGGGAAGGCGGATGCCAGCGCGGAGAGCTCGGCCATCATCTCGTCGTACGTGTGATACCCGGCGAGATCCCCTTCCAGGCCCGAGGGCGCCGCGAGCGAGGCGCGCTCGAGGACCCGGGTC
>JAQVGR010000146.1 GCA_028696635.1 Candidatus Krumholzibacteriia bacterium
TCGGGAAGTTCGTCAACAACGGGCTCAAGCCGATCGCGGCGAAGATAGACGAGGAGCACCGGATACCGAAAGAGATCATCCGGCAGTGCGCCGAGCTGGGCTTTCTCGGCATCTCCTTCCCCCCCGAGTACGGCGGCGCGGGGATGGGCGAGACGGGGTACTGCATCATGCAGGAGGAGATCGGGCGCGGCTGCGCGTCGACGGCCACCTTCATCGGAGCGCACCAGAGCATCGGGGCCTCGGGGATCTACATGTTCGGCACCGAGGAGCAGAAGCGGAAGTACCTCGTGCCGCTCGCCGAAGGGCGCCTGATCGCGGCCTACGCCCTGACGGAGCCGAACGCCGGCTCCGACGCATTCGCGCCGGAGACGACCGCCGAGGACAGGGGAGACCACTATCTGATCAACGGCCGGAAGATATTCATCACCAACGGCAGTTTCGCCGATATCGTCACCGTCTTCGCGAAGATGAAAGGCGGCCCCGCCGACGGAAAGGTCAGCGCGTTCATCGTGGAGAAGGCCTTCAAGGGGTTCAGCGTCGGCAAGATAGAGGAGAAGATGGGAATCCGCGGCTCCGAGACCGCCGAGCTCGTCTTCGAGGACATGAAGGTCCCCAAGGAGAACCTCCTCGGCCGCGAGGGGCGCGGGGTCATCGTCGGCATGAAGGTCCTCAACACGGGGCGGCTCGGTCTCGGCGCCGCCGCCCTCGGCGCGGCCAGGGAGTGCCTCGCCCTGAGCGCCGCGTACGCCAACGAACGGGTGCAGTTCGGCAAGAAGATCTCCTCCAACCAGGCGATCCAGTGGATGCTGGCCGACATGGCGATGGAGATCTACAACATGGAGTCGATCATCTACCGGACGGCCTGGATGTACGACCAGGGCAGGAACATCACCCGCGAGTCGTCGATCGTGAAACTGTACTGCTCCGAGGCCCTCGACCGGATCGTCGACAGCGCGATGCAGATCCACGGCGGGTACGGGTTCATCTGCGAGTTCCCGATCGAGCGGATGTACCGGGACTCGCGCATCAACCGGATCTTCGAGGGCACGAACGAGATCCAGCGGATGATCATCGCCAGGGACATCCTGCACGCGCGCGACCTCTAACTCCCGAGGGACGCGGGGACCCGGTACTGCACCGCCTCGGCGACGTGGGCGGCGCCTATCGCCGCCGACCCCGCCAGATCGGCTATCGTCCGCGACACCTGGATGATGCTGCGGCGAGTGCGGGCGCTGAAACCGAGCGTGCGCTGGGCGCGTTCGAGCACCCTGCGCGCGTCCCCTTCCATCGGGCAGAACCTCTCGAGCGCGTGAAGCGGCACGTCGGCGTTGCAGCGGTACGTGTCACAGCCGCGGTAGCGGCTGTGCTGCATTTCGCGGGCACGAAGCACACCCGCGCGCAGGCATTCCGACGTCGCGCCGGCGCCGCCCTCTTCCATCCTCCGCGCGTCGACCGGCCCCACGCCTATGTGGATCGATATACGGTCGAGCAGCGGCCCGGACAGCTTCGCGCGGTACCGGGCGATCTCGCGCGGGGTGCACCGGCAGCCCCCCGTCGATCCGCCGCCCCCGCACGGACAGGGGTTCATCGCGGCGAGCAGCTGGAAACGGGCCGGGTACCTGCTCACCGCGTGCGCCCGCGCGATCACGATCTGCCCTTCCTCGAGCGGCTGGCGCAGCGTTTCGAGGACGTTGCGCCTGAACTCGGTCAGCTCGTCGAGGAACAGGACTCCGTTGTGCGCCAGGGTGATCTCGCCGGGAAGCGCCGAGCGCCCCCCGCCCACGAGACCCGCGTCGCTCGCCGAGTGGTGCGGCGACCTGAACGGGCGGCTCCGCAGCGATGCGGCGGCGCCGAGCCGCCCGGTCACGCTGAGTATCTTCGCGCACTCGAGCAGCTCGTCGTCGCCGAGCGGGGGGAGTATCGTCGGCAGGCGCCGGGCGAGCATCGTCTTCCCCGCCCCGGGCGGCCCGCTCATGAGGACGTGGTGCCCGCCCGCGGCTGCCACCTGCAGGGCGCGCTTGGCCGCCTCCTGGCCGAAGACCTGCGCGTAATCGAGCCCGTCGCCGGGGTCCGGTCCGCCGCCGGGAGCCGCGGGGGCCGGTCCTCGCGGCTGCGCGCCGGCCAGCACGCCCAGCGCCTCGCGCAGGTCCGCGCAGCAGGCGATCCTGATTCCGCCGGCGAGAGCCGCCTCCGCCCCGTTCCCCTCCGGCACGACGGCCGTGGAGAATCCGGTCTCGACGGCATGGCAGAGGATCGGCAGCAGTCCCCTGACCGGCTTGAGCCTGCCGTCGAGAGCCAGCTCCCCGGCCAGCATCAGGCGGCGGGGATCGGGACAGCGCGCCTGGCCGCTCGCCAGGAGTATCCCCGCGGCGATCGGCAGGTCGAACGCCGCGCCCTCCTTGCGCACACCGGCCGGCGCGAGGTTGACCGTGATCCGCTGTCCGGGAAGTCTGAACCCGTTGTTGCGCAGCGCCGCGGTGACCCGCTCGCGGCTCTCCCTCACCGCCGCGTCGGGCATACCGACGATAGTCAGCGAGGGAAGTCCGCGCGCGATGTCTATCTCGACGCAGACCTCGTACCCCTCGATCCCGGCGACCGCCCCCGAGCGCATATCGGCGACCACCGCCTCCTCCCTTCTCCCCCACCCGCGCCCGCCGGGAGCGGACCGCTCAGAGCCTCTCGACCAGCTTCGACACGTGCTCGCCGGGGCGCTTCCGCCCCTGGCGCCTGGTCAGCACCGCCGCCGCCACGACCGGCAGGGCGATCGTCGCGTCGCTGAGCACCGTCACCATCGGCGCGCCGACGGCGATCTTTCCCCACGAGACCGCTTCCTCGAAGGTGCAGCCGCTCAGGCCCCCCCAGTTCGGCGCGTCGACGACGAACTGCACGGCGTAGATGTGGCCGGGCAGGTTCCGTCCGTTGACGATATTGGTCACCTCTGTCTGCTGGATGAAATTCTTCGGCGTGCCGCCGCCCACGTAGATCACCATCGAGGGTTTCATCGCGGCCAGCTCGGCGGTCTCCTCGACGTCGCCGATCATGTCGAAGACGACCTTGCGCTCGAGCCACGCGAGCCCGATACCGATCGACGAATCGCCGATCGCCGGGCAGTAGATCGGCACGCCGAGGCGCGCGGCGGTCGAAAGTATCCCCTGCTCCCCGCGCGAATGCCGGCCGGCCTCCTCGCCGAGGGCGCGCAGGAACTCGCGGGTCGTATAGGGGCGATCCTCGAGCCGCTCGCGGGCCCAGGCCCCGATCTGCTTGTCGACGTCGAAGAACAGGTCCTCGTCTGCGAAGGTGTCGTAGATCCGGTCGATCTTCTCGTCGCGCAGCGCCGTATCGTCGACGTTGGGGCTGCCTATGTGATGCACGTGGCCGATCGTCTCGAAGTAGTCGTGGTAGAGGTTGGCCCCCGTGGAGACGATCACGTCCACGAGGCCCTCCTCCATCAGGGTGCATACGAGCCGCCTCATGCCTGCGGGGACCATGGCCCCGGCGAGTCCGAGCCAGACGAGCAGGTCCTCGTCGAGCGCCTCGGTCCACACCCTCGCCGCGCGGGCGAGCTGCCGCCCCTGGAAGCTGCACCCTTCGAGCCGCTCGAGAAGCTCGCTGCACGTCATGCCGGGCGCGATCTCGATCGGACGGGTCGGCTCCCTGAGAAATTTCTTCGGGCTCATACCGTTCCTTTCCGTGCGAGGTGTCTCGATATCGCCTCATAGACCGCCTTTGCCGCGATGAAATCCGACGCCGCGTCCTGCGCCGAGGGACAGAGCTCGACCGCATCCATCCCGACGACCTCCCGCGTCGCGAAGAGATGATCGAGTATGCCGACGATATCGTCCCACGACAGCCGCCCCGGTTCGGGGGTCCCGACGGCGCGGATCACGGAAGGATCGAACGCGGCGTAATCGAGGGAGAGATACACCCGGGGGGGGAGGGTATCGAGCGCGGCGCGCGCCCCCCCGCCCCAGCGGCCGATGGTCGTCACCCCGCGCGCCGTCCGCATGAACTCCTGCTCGCCGCGCGACCAGCTGCGCACCCCTATCTGCACGATCGGGCCGAAGGGCATCGAGTTGCGCGCGGCGCATGCGTGGCTGTGGGGATCCCCGAGGTACTGCTCCCTCAGATCGGCGTGCGCGTCGAGCCAGACGATGCCGACCGGCCCGTAGGCCATCTCCTCGAGGATCCACGGGGTGATCGCGTGTTCGCCGCCGAGGAAACAGCAGAAGACCTCCGACAGCTCCGCGCGGTTCTCCCTGATGAATCCGGCGAGGGCGCCGCGGTCGCGCGCCCCCGTTCGGACGGTCGCGATCCCCGCCCCCTCGAGATCGATCCCCGCCGCGGGATTGAACAGCTCGATCTGGCGGGAGGCCTCGATGATCGCTTCGGGAGCGCCGGCGGTTCCGGAGAGATACGAGGTGGTCAGCTCGACCGGGACGGAGAGGACGAGAACCTCCCTCTTCGTCCCCGAGGCCTCGGTTCCGAGGAAATCATGCGAATAATCCATGTCCGGTCACTTGAAGCCGCAGAAGACTGCCGCCGCCATGACGGTCGTCCACAGGCCCTCCCTGCCGGAGGCCGTCTGCGTGATGTTCGTCGTGCGGACGATCCGCCCGCCGATCTTGTACTGCTGCTTCCGCTCGTCCCAGGCCTGATCGATGTCGAGCGCGATACCGAGCGTCGAGGCGAGCATCGTCGCCGCCAGGTCCTCGGTATAGTCCCCGAGCTGCTTCTTCTTCACCCCGAAATCGTGGTGCTCCGAGATGTAGCCGTAGCGGTCGCGCTCCTTGGGGATCGCCAGACCGATCGCGGCGCCGAAGTGCCGGTTCGACTCGTTCGAGCTGTTCCGGCTGAGCACGCAGTAGACGATCTCGCCGGGACTGAGCAGTCCCACGCCGCGGGAGCGTGGTACGAGCATGCAGTGCGGAGGAAAGATGCTCGATACGCGGACGATGTTGAGCTGGGCGATGCCGGCGTCGCGCAGCGCGAGCTCGAAACTCGTCAGATTCTCCCTGTGCCTGCCGATGCCCTTCGTCAGGAACACCTTTGTCGGTACTAACGCTGACACGTCGCCTCCTTTGCCCGTCTGTGAACCCGGCCGGAGCCCGTCGCTCGGCGCCGGCCCCGCCGGGTGCGTCCCGTGCCGGATGGGGGGAATTATTTGACCGCGGACCGTCCGTGTCAATACAAAAGCGGGAAGCGCCGTCGCTTCCCGCTTTTCTCCGCTTGTTCGGAATATGCGAAGACCTGATATGCCGATTACTTCTTGGTCTTCGTCTTGGCCTTCTTCTTGGCCTTGGCCTTCTTCTTGGCCTTCGGCTTCTTCACGGCCTTCTTCTTGGCCTTGGCTTTCTTCTTGGCCTTGGCCTTCTTCTTGGCCTTCGGCTTCTTCTTCGCCTTGGCCTTGGTCTTGGTCTTGGCCTTCATTGCCATCGCGCCCACCCCTTTGAAAAGGTTGAAAGCCTACCAGCGAACACCACTACTTTCACAATGAAGTCGATCATCGATGTCAGCATGTGAAAGC
>JAQVGR010000147.1 GCA_028696635.1 Candidatus Krumholzibacteriia bacterium
CTCCTCGCGGATCGGCGGCGGCATCAGGGCGCGCTTCGCGTCGCGCACCGTGCTGACCGGCGCATGGATCTCGGCGACGAACCAGCGCCGCTCGTCGTGCCCGCAGAGGAACCGGCGCTTCGTCGAGGTGATCAGGAGCAGGTGCCGCTCGCGCGGGAGCACCTGCAGGACCTCGAACTCGGGAGCGTCGTCCCTCAGATCGAGCTTGAAGAACTCCCCGTCTCGGTCGGTCAGGATGTCGATGCTGAACGCGGGCATCCGGCGGTAGCGCCACCGGCGCTCGCCGCGGTCGAACGGAGCGCACTTCACACGCGCCCCGATCGCCTCGAAGTGGCGGGCAAGGGAATCGAGCCTCATCGCACACCTCCGTGAAAAGGCCCTCCGGCCGCGCGCGTGCCCGGTGGCGGACGTGCGGCCGCGTCTCCCGGCGGCGGCGGAGCACCGTCGTCACCGGGCGTACTTCTCCTGCAGACCAAGGGTCACAACCGCACTGTGGCGGTTATAACTCTATATTTGGTCTACAATTAAACATTGATTTGAAATGGAGGCGTTGAGGCTGGAATGCGTCATGGCGAGTGACCTTTCCGAGCGGCCGGCGGGTCCGTCCCCCGGCCGCATGGTTGGTTCAGACAACGCTGCAGTATCTCACGAGCGCGCGTTACCTGTCAAGAATTTTCGCGTTCCCGTCTCCCGTTTCTATCATCCCGTGCTCGATCGCCACGCGGATGAACTCGGCGAGCGACCATGCCTGGCTCGTCGCCCCGCCGTACTCCTCCTTCCCCGGGGTACGGGCGCCGTCCTGGATCTCGCGCAGCGATCCGACGCATGCCTCGTCGAGTATCTCGTCGATCAGCGGCGCGTAGAGCTCGCGCGCGGCGCGCTCCTCCCCCGCGGCGATCAGACAGGTGATCGCCGGGCCGGTCAGCCACTCCCAGACGTCGCCGTTGTGGTAGGCCGCGTCGTAGTAGTACCGGTCGAGGTTCAGGTGCTGCGGTTTGAAATCGGAATCGTCCGGGTCGAGCGAGGTCACACCGTGCGGGAGGATCACGGTTTCACGGGCGGTCGCGACGATGCGGACGAACTGATCCCATTCCACGAGGATCGCGAACCCGGGTACGCCCCCGGCGCCGAGCGCCGCCCTGCCGCCGAAGAGCTCCAGCGTGTCGAGCCATACCCAGAGCGCCAGCAGGGCGTTCGGACGGATCTGCCCGTCGACCGAGCCGTCGCGATCGAGGTGATCCCGCAGATACCCCCACTCCTCCCACCAGAACCGCTCCCTGAAATGTCGGGCGAGCAGGCCGGCCCGCTCGGTCCATCGATCGGCGAGAGCGGCGAGCTCCGCCGCATCGATCGCGGCCGCGGCGGCGGCAGCACCGGGATCGTCCGCGAGGTCGGCCTCCTCCAGGACGACCGACAGGGTCCGCGCCCACGCCGCCCCGGCGAGCAGCCCGTGATGAAAGAGGGCCTGGACCTCGACGGCGCGGTCCCCGCGCGGCGAGTAGGGATTCGCCTCGCCTCCGGCGTCCATCCAGGTCTCGCCGTCCCCGTGGGTGAGGAATCCCTCCGCGTCGACCGCCTTCCCCAGCGCCCCCTCGATCGCGAGGCGAATGTTCGGATAGGCCTCTATCAGGTACGTCTCGTCGCCGCTCGCCATGAAGTACTTCCACGCTGCCCGGACATACCACCAGGTCCCGTCGATACCGGCGTACTGGAGGTCGTCGGGGTTGACGATATTCGGCATACGCCCGAGGCGGGGAGAATCAGCATCGGTCTGCTGATACTGCATGAACGAGACGAGGATCTCCCGGGCCGTCTCGAGCCTGCCGGTCGCGAGGCAGGCCCCGGGAAGGCAGATGAACGAATCGCGTCCCCAGTAGTTGGGGAACCAGTGGAATCCCGCGTAGATCCCCCGCCCCCGCTGGTCCATGATGAGGTTGTCCATCGAGGCGCGCGCCCAGCGGAGCGCCTTGTGCTCCCTGCCCGTACCCTCCGGCATCGGGAGCGGGGTCTCGGGCCGATCCTCTCCTTCGCCCTCCAGCGCGACCGGTTGGGGGAACGGCGGCGGCGGCGGGACCGGTCGGGGAAACGGCCGCCGGCTCAGGGGCGTGACCGAGGGCAGCAGGCGCTGCGCCTGCCCGATCGCCTCGTCCTCCGTCTTTCCGAGCCCGAAGGCGAAGACGACCTCGCGGAGGTCGCCGGGGTCCGTTTCGAAGACGAACCGTCCCGGGGAGAAGGGGAAGGTCTTCCCCATCGCCCGCCTCGCCTGGTCCTTCGGGTAGACCGTCTCGCGGAACGTCTCCCCGGGAACGAAGTCGAGATCTAAGTCGGCGGTCACCGCGATCCACTTCGGCCGGTCCGGGCCGAACGGGTCGTCGGCGCGCGAGAGCAGCAGCGCGTTGTTGCGCTCTTCCCAGAAGATGCGGTACTGCGGGCGGGGCACGTCCCAGATGAACCGCATGTCGATCCAGGGCGTCAGCGAGCAGGTGTCGGCGAGCATCCCCGAGAATCGCACGACAAGACCGTTCTCGCCGCCTGGCATGACGATCCGCTCCATGATCCGCTCGTCCCCGTACCACCGGTACAGCGCGCGCGGATAGGCGCGCGCGATCGTCACGGAGCCGGGATCGAGCGTCCGATCGCCGCTCCCGAGCTCCCACGAGTCGAGGTACTCGAACATCGAGCAGAACAGGCCGTGATAGCTGCGGCTGTGCGGGGCGTTCGTCTCGCAGCTGAAGTGCGCGGCGACCCCGTTGGTGACGATGTACTCGCGCGAGGCTCCGCCCTCGACGCGGATCTCCCACAGAGCCGCCTCTTCGGCGGTCTCGCGAACCAGACGGGCCCCCGTGATGTCCTCAGCCATCTCCTTCGCGCTCCATGTCCGGATCTCCCCCGCGCACCCGGCGGCGAGGATCAGCGCCGCCGAAACCGCGATTGCATATCGCATAGCCATCGGCACCCCCTTGGAGATCCCATTGTACCCCCCTGACACGTTCGCGGACAACAGTTCATCCCCGGTAAAAGTTCCCGGCGATAGCCCCTCGCTCCGCGCTTGACGGGGTCCGGGGCGCGGGTGTACGGTTACCCGCGGATCACGACGGGGGAACGGCGATGGCGCGAGTCGAATTCAAAGACGTCGAGAAGATCTATCCGGGCAATGTGACAGCCGCGACCGACATCAATCTCGTCATCGAAGACGAGGAGCTCCTCGTGCTGGTCGGCCCGTCGGGATGCGGCAAGTCGACCGTCCTGCGGATGGTGGCGGGGCTCGAGGAGGCGACCTCGGGGCGCATCTTCTTCGACGGCGAAGACGTGACCGACCGGCCGCCGAAAGAACGCAACATCGCGATGGTCTTCCAGAACTACGCCCTGTACCCGCACATGAACGTCTTCGACAACATGGCCTTCGGCCTGAAGCTTCGCCGCCACCCGAAGGCCGAGATCGAGGAGCGGGTCGGCGAGGCCGCCCGGATCCTCGGGATCGCTCATCTGCTCGAGCGCAAGCCGAAGGCCCTCTCCGGCGGCCAGCGCCAGCGCGTGGCCCTCGGGCGGGCGATCGTTCGCAAACCGAGCGTCTTCCTCTTCGACGAGCCCCTCTCGAACCTCGACGCGAAGATGCGCGTGCAGATGCGCACCGAGATCCGAAAACTCAATCTCGAGATCCGCACGACGATGATGTACGTCACCCACGACCAGGTCGAGGCGATGACCCTCGGCGACCGGCTCGCCGTGATGAACGAGGGACGGATCCTCCAGGTCGGCACGCCGATGGAGCTCTACGACCGCCCCCTCGACCGGTTCGTCGGCGCCTTCATCGGCTCTCCGGCGATGAACTTCGTCGAGGGCGCCGTCCAGGGTTCGCCCCCGCGTTTCGAGTCGAGCATGACGTCGTTCCCCGTGCCGCCACGGTTCGGGAAGCGGAGCCTGCCGGCGGGGCGGGCGATCACGCTCGGCGTGAGACCCGAGGATCTCTACCTGAAGCCGCCCGAGGGAGATGGAGGCCGCTTCCAAGCCGTCGAGGCGGTGATCGACGTCGCCGAGACGCTCGGCAACGAGATCATCTTCCACATCGACTGCGCCGGTCAGCGCATCGTCGCGCGCGAGGACCCCGGCGCGCAGGGAAAACACGGCGACAAGGTCCGTCTCTTCGTGGATCTCGAGCGGGTGCATTTCTTCGACGGCTCCTCTGGCCGGGCGCTCGGCCGGGAGTAGAGCCGCCGCAGCGGAGCCCGCGGTGAAACCTTCGCGAGAGACCGTTCGCGAGCGGCCGAGGCGGCATGCGCGGCCGATCGCGATTCTCCTTCCGATCGTCTTCTTCGCATCGATATACGGCCTGGGGGAAGCGTACCGGCGGGAGGATTTCCGCGACAGTCTGCGCGCGAGGCACGGCTGTCTGCTGCCTCCCCGAGCCGTCCTCGACAAGAGGGACGCGTCTCACGAGTACCGTACGGTCGCGCTGATGAACGAAGGGGAGGTCTCCGTGACGGCGTCGCTGAAGACGCCGATCGAGCGGAACCGCAGATATCCCGCTCTGGTCATCCTCGGCGGGCTTCGCACCGGTCATCGAACGGTCGACTATCTCGGGCAGACGAGCGGCCTCGTTCTGCTCTGCATCGATTATCCGTATACGGGGAAGCGGGAGGGCCTGACCGCATGGGAGTTCCTCCGCGCCGTACCCGCGATCCGCCTGGCGATCCTCGAGACGGTCCCCGCCGTGATGCTCGGCGTCGATTACCTGCTCTCGCGGGACGACGTCGATCCCGATCGGATCGTCATCGCCGGCGGAAGTCTCGGCGCTCTCTTCGCCCCGGCGGCCGTGGCCTGCGACGATCGGATCGCCGCGGCGGCCCTCCTGCTCGGAGCCGGCGATATCGAGCGGCTCGCGCGCGCGAATATCAACGCCCCGGCCCTCCTCGCCGCTCCCGCCGCCTGGGCCGTCGCCGTGCTGACCGCCCCGGTCGAACCGCTGGACTACGTCGGCCGCATCTCGCCCCGCCCCGTCTTCATGCTCAGCGCGACCGGAGACCCCCGAATCCCTCTCGAGTGCAGCCGCCTGCTGCACGAGACGGCCCGGGAGCCCAAGACGATCAGATGGATCGGCGCAGGGCACGTGAGCGTGCGCGACCGCGAATTTCACGCGCTGATCGGCCGGGAGCTGCTCGACTGGCTCGCCGCGGAGGAGTTGATCGCCGAGGACAGGTAGAATCCCTTTCGAAACGACCTATTTCAGGAGCACCATCTTCCGCGTCAGGACCTGCTTGTCCGCCCGCAACCGGCACAGATAGATCCCCGAGGATACCGGGATTCCACGGCTGTCGGCGCCGTTCCACTCGACCCGGTGATACCCCGCCTCGCGGTGCCCTTCCTCGAGCCGCCTGACCAGCCGGCCCGATATGTCGTAGATCTCGACCACGGCCGTGCCCGGCCGATCGAGATAAAACCGGATCGCCGTCGAGGGATTGAAGGGGTTCGGATGGTTCTGGTAGAGGGTGACCGGCATCGACGGCAGCG
>JAQVGR010000148.1 GCA_028696635.1 Candidatus Krumholzibacteriia bacterium
GCTCGGCGCGGCGATCCAGGCGGGGGTCCTCTCGGGGGAGGTCGAGGAGATCATCCTGCTCGACGTCACGCCGCTGAGCCTCGGGATCGAGACCCTCGGCGGGATGATGACGGTCCTGATCGAGCGCAACACGACGATCCCCTGCCGCAAGAGCCAGATCTTCTCGACGGCCACCGACAACCAGCCCGCCGTGAGCATCCACGTGGTCCAGGGAGAGCGGGAGATGGCCCGCGACAACCGGACCCTGGCGCGGTTCGACCTGGTCGGGATACCGCCCCTGCCGCGAGGCGTCGCCCAGATCGAGGTCTGTTTCGACATCGACGCGGACGGCATCATGCACGTCTCGGCGAAGGACCTCGGCACCGGCAAGGAGCAGAAGATAGAGATCAGGGTTGCGAGCGGGCTCTCGACCGACGAGATCGAGCGCATGGTCAGGGACGCCGAGGAGCACGCCGTCGAGGACGAGCAGAAGAAGCGCGTCGCCCGCGTGCTCAACGAGGCGGAGATCCTCGCCTATTCGACCGAGAAGACGCTCGAGGAGCACGGCGGCCGCATCCCCGAATCGGACCGCCAGACGATCATGTTCAACCTCGAGGACCTGCGCAAGCTCCTCGACGCGGACGGGCATGACGTCGACGCCATCAGGAAGGCGACGGCGGACCTCTCGACAGCCGTGTACAAGATCGCCGAGCTGATGTATCATACGTCGGTCGGGTCGGACTCGACGAGCGGGTGATCCCGGCGGCATATCTCAATCCTGACCGCGAACAGTAACCGTAGTGCGACCGGACGGGGGCATGGCAAAAAGGGACTACTACGAGGTGCTCGGCGTCGAGCGGAGCGCCACGACCGATGAGATCAAGAAGGCCTATCGCAAGCTGGCGTTGAAATACCATCCCGACAAGAACCCGGGAGACACAGAGGCCGAGGAGAAGTTCAAGGAGGCCACCGAGGCGTACGAGGTCCTGCGCGACCAGGAGAAGCGCTCGCGCTACGACCAGTTCGGCCACGCCGGCCTCGGCGGCCCCGGCGGCGGCCCCGGCGGGTACGACTTCAGCGGCGGCTTCGATCTCAGCGACGCCCTGCGCGCCTTCATGCGCGACTTCGGCATGGGGGGCGGCGGGTTCGAGTCGTTCTTCGGAGGGGGCCAGCAGCGGGGCGGCGGGAGGCGCGGCGCCGCGCACCAGCGCGGCGGCGACCTGCAGATCCGCCTCAAGCTCACCCTCGAGGAGGTCTCCCGCGAGACGGTCAAGAAGATCAAGGTCACCCGGATGGTTCCCTGCGCGGAGTGCGGGGGGAGCGGGGCGCGCAAGGGGACCGAGCGGACCGTCTGCCCGATGTGCGGCGGGGCGGGGGAGATCCGCAAGACATCGCAGTCGCTCTTCGGCACCTTCATGAACATAGCCACCTGCCCGCGGTGCTCCGGGGAGGGGACCGTCGCCGCCGAGCCGTGCGGGAAGTGCCGCGGCGACGGCCGGGTCAAGGGGACCAGCTCGGTCGAGGTGAAGATCCCCGCCGGCGTGGCGACGGGGAACTACCTCACGCTCGCGGGGCAGGGGAACGCCGGCCCCCACGGCGGGCCGCCGGGGGACCTCGTCATCGTGATCGACGAGATCGGGCACGAGTTCTTCGAGCGCCACGGCTTCGACGTCCTCCTCGACCTGCCGGTCAGCTTCACCCAGCTCGCCCTCGGGGACAAGGTCGAGATCCCCACCCTGGACGGGAAGGCGGCGTTGAAGATCCCCGCGGGGACGCATTCGCACAAGATCTTCCGGCTCAAGGGGAAGGGGATCCCCCGCCTGCACGGCCACGGCAGGGGAGACCAGCTGGTCCGCCTGATCGCGTGGACCCCGCAGAACCCCGGCCCCGAGGAGAAGGAGCTCCTGAGAAAGCTCGGAGAGCGCCAGAAACAGGCCCCGCCGAAGCCGGGGCGCAAGGTCTACGATTCCTGAGAGAGGTAGCATGGCGGCGGAGAGATTCTTCATAGTGCGCACCCGCCCCGGGGAAGGGGAGACGGTCATCCTCGATCAGGAGCAGTCGCATCATCTGCGGGACGTAGTGCGCGCGCGCACCGGCGACGAGGTGATACTCCTCGACGGGGAGGGGGGGCGGTACGAGGCGGCCGTCCGCTCGACCGAGGGCTCCGGCGCCGCAGTGGAGATCCTGCATGCGGCGGTCGCGCCGCAGCCCCCGCAGGTCGACCTCGCGATCGCCGTCACCAAGGCGCACCGGATGGAGATCGCCGTGGAGAAGTGCGCCGAGCTCGGCATCCGCAAAATCATCCCGCTCGCCTGCCGCAACAGCGTCTGGCGTGGCGGCCCCGAGGAAGCGGCGCACAAGGCGGAGCGATTCGCCCGCAAGATAGAGGCGGCATGCAAGCAGTCGGGGAACCCGTGGTTCACCGTGGTCGATCCGGTCGTCGACGTCTCCGGGCTGATGCGGCTGATCGGGGGATGGGAGCTGGTCTACCTGGCCGACTCCGCCGGACAGCCGGCCCCGAAGACCCTGCGGCGCACGCGGCAGGCCTCGGCGGTGCTGGGGATCATCGGACCCGAGGGAGGGTTCACGCAGGAGGAGACCGCCTCGCTCGTCGCCGCCCGCGCGATCCCCGTCACCCTCGGCCCCACGCGCCTGCGGGCCGAGACCGCCGTGATCTGTCTCGCCTGGTGGCTTCTGGCCGCCTCGGGGCCGGCGTCGCCGGCGGGAAAATGATCGGGATCTCCGGGCGGTAGTTCCGGCCCGCGGCCGGGATCACCTCGCGCCCTGCCGGGCGCCGCTCCCCGGCGAGGCCAGGATCTCGAGGAGGCCACGGGAAAGGAGCTCCCGCGCCTTCGCGTCGCGCTCTTTCCAGTGCGTCGATCCCATGACGACGGCTATCGCCCGCGCTCCCCTTCGCGTGGCGGTCGCGGCGATCGAGTACCCCGCCTTCCGGAAATATCCCGTCTTGAGCCCGTCGCACCCCTCGAAGGTGCCGAGCAGGTTGTTGTGCGTGCGCATGATGAACGGTTTTCCCGAATCGGCCCTCAGGGTGCGCACGGTCTCCGAGGTGTACTCCAGGGCCTTCGGATGCTTGAGCAGCTCGCGGGAGAGCCTGGCCATGTCGCGCGGCGTCGATACGGCCGGCTGATGGCCCTTGCCGGGGGGGAGCCCGTGCACGGAGTGGAAGGTGGTATGGGCCATCCCCAGCTCCTTCGCCCGCCCGTTCATCATGTCGACGAACGCCTCCTTCGTCCCGGCGATATGGATCGCCAGTGCCGTCGCCGCGTCGTTCGCCGACTGCACGACCAGTGCGTAGAGCATGTCCTCGAGCGACATGCTCTCTTTCTCCTTGAGATAGACCTGCGAGCCGCCCATGGTCGCGGCCGCCGCCGTGACGGGGACCTTCTCCTCGGGCTGCAGCGCCCCCTTCTCGATCATCTCGACGATGATCAGCAGGTTCATCAGCTTCACCATGCTCGCCGGGTAGCAGAGGGCGTCGGGGTTGTCCTCGTGCAGCACCTTCCCGGAGGCGGCGTCGATGAGGATCGACCCGCGATAGGGGGATTTCGAGAGCACCCCGGCATCCGCCCCGGCGGCGGAGGATCCGCCGGAGAGAAGAATGCCCAGAGCCAGAACCGATCCGATGACCGCCCGCGCTGTGATTTTCATGCCTTCCGCCTTTCCCGGTTGCTGCGAATCGATGGGGTGGCTGCGTTTTCCGGGACCGATACCACAGAACCGGCTCCGTGTGAACCTGTTTTTCTCGCAGGGGGAGAAAATTCCGCGCATCCGCGGCCCTCGCGTCGGCGCAGCAGGACCATCCGCCGCGTTGTCTCCGACCCGGGCGCGGTCAGACGGCAGAAGTAGACCCCTGACGCCGCGGTCGCGCCGTGGTCGTTCGTGGCGTCCCAGCGCACCTCGTGCCGCCCGGCGGGGAGCGGGCCGTCGAGGAGGGTCCGCACCAGGCGGCCGGAGAGATCGTACACGCGCAGCGCGACGGGGCCGGCGGCGGGAAGGGTGAAGCGGATCGTCGTCGAGGGATGGAACGGGGTGGGGAGGTTCGGGTCCAGCGCGCCGGCGCGCGGCGGCGCCGCATCCTCTTCGTCCCCGGTCTGCTCGCTCCCCGCCTGCAGTACGACGAGCCCCATCGCCGGCAGTCCGATCACGAGCGAGTGGCTGTACCCGTCGTAGGCGAACGCCTCGGGGACGAGGGTCCCGCCGTTGACCGGCCCGTCGCCGCCGTAGAGCGGGTCTTCGCTGTTGAGTACCTCGCGCCAGAAGACCTCCCGCGGGACGCCGATACGGTACGAGGGATAGTCCGAGTTGGAGAAGCTGGCCACGATGACGAAGTCGCTCTCACCGCTCCAGCGCCTGAACCCTATCACGTTCCCCCCCTCGTTGAGATGGCGCACGTCGCGCGACGCCCCCGCCCGGAATGCCGGCTCGATCCGCAGCTCGAAGAGATCGACATAGTACGCGAAGATCTCGTCGTAGTTCGTTTTCTTGGCCCAGTCGTTCCGGTTTGCGAGGTCGGTCCCGAAGTCGGCGTCCTCGAGCCACTCGGTCCCCATCAGCACGGCGGGGATCCCCGGCGCGAGGGCGACGATCCCCTGGGCGAGCTTCGTGCGGCCGCGCGCGTAGAGGTCGTCGTGGGGGAAGGTCGTGTCTATCGTCCTGACCGCGCGCTGTCCGCCGCTCGAGGGCCAGGCCTCGTCGTGGAGCTCGAAGTAGTTCACCGCGCGCGCGCCGCCGAGGTATTCCCCCGCGCCGTAGATGATGTCCCTGATCCGCCCCATCTCGGGATCTCCGAGGGCGGCGTCGAAGATCTCCTCGCGGATCGTGTCGGTGAACCAGTCGAAGTACTGCGCGTCGAACCCCGCCCCGCCGAGGCTCGTCGGGCGCGTGACCCAGTCGTCGTCGGGAAGCTGCTCGGCGATGACGATCGCCCCGGCGAATCGCCTGTCTATAAGGTCGTTCATCTCCTGCATCAGCGACCAGCCCCCGGCCTGCAGCGTCATGTATGCGGTCGCGTCCATGCGGAACCCGTCGATCCGGTACTCCTCGAGCCAGTGCAGGGCCGAGCCGAGGAAGTACTCGCGCACGGGGCCGCGGTCGAAGTCTGCCTGCGAACCCCACGGGTCTCGACGGCGGGGTCGTCGAAGTAGATCTGCGTGCCGTCGTAGTACCAGAGGTAGTTGTCGCTGAAGCTGAAGTGGTTCCAGACGATGTCGAGCAGGACGGCGATCCCGTGCAGGTGCAGGGCGTCGACCATCGATTTCAGGTCGTCGGGCGATCCGTAGGCCCACTCGGGGGCCCAGGCGGTGATCGGGTTGTACCCGCCTGAGAGATCGCCGGGGAACTCGGTGACGGGGTTGATCATGACGGCGTTGACCCCGAGCTCGGCGAGGTGGCCCGCCCGCGCCGCCACGTCGATGTACCGCGACGGGTGGGGAGCCGCGCCGTACGGATCGTTGCGTCCGG
>JAQVGR010000149.1 GCA_028696635.1 Candidatus Krumholzibacteriia bacterium
GCGAGTATCTTCCCCCTGAACTGCCGTTTTTTCGATCCCCCGACACGCTCGAACTCCCGCTCTTCGATCACGCGCAGGAGCTTTGCCTGCAGGCTTGTCTCGATCTCGGTGATCTCGTCGAGAAACAACACGCCGTCCGACGCGATCTCGAACGCCCCCTGCACCGTGCGGTCCGCGCCCGTATAGGCTCCGCGCTCGCTGCCGAAGAGGCGCGCCTCGAAGAGATCGCGCGGAATGGCGGCGCAGTTAAGGGCTACAAACGGCGCCGCAGGGCGGCTGAGCGCATGTACCTCGCGAGCCACGAGTTCCTTTCCAGTGCCGGTTTCTCCGACGATGAGCACCGGGCTCGGCGTCTCGGCGGCGTGCTCAATTTCGCGTCGCAGGTCAACCATCGCTTCGCTTTCCCCGATCATCGGCCCGGTGCGTTCGGTCAGGTCATCCCGCAACACGCGATTGATTGCCGTGAGCCGAACGAGGTCGAGCGCCGTCGAGATCCGCTTCTCGAGCACGGATATATCCGGATTTTTGTCGATATAGTCGGTCGCGCCTTTCTTGAGCGCCGCAACCGCCGATGCGGCCGACGAGTCCTGCGTGACCATTATGACCGGCAGATCGGGGGAGCTTTCGCGAATTCGCTCGAGGATGCCGAATCCATCAGTTCCGCGGCCGAGATCGATATCGAGAAGCACTGCATCGATATCGACAGAGCCGAATATCCGCAAGGCGTCAGATGTCGTCGTCGCTGTTTCGATATCGTACCTGTCCGATATCACCGACGATATGTCGCGAACGAAATTTTCGTCGTCGTCGACGATCAGGATGCGGATACGCGCGTTGGGTCGTATTCCCCGTTGTGTCATGATCGCCTCAGCAGTATTCGAAATGCCGTTTCCGCGTACGGATCGCTCTTCGTGACGAATATCTTGCCTCCGAAGCGGGCAATTTCCTCCCGGGCGTAATGGAGACCGAACCCACCCTCGGGCTTGGTCGTGTACTGCCGGTCGAACACCGATTCGAAGGAGTCAGCCGGGATGCCGCAGCCGCTGTCAGTGATATCGATCACTATATGATCGCCTTCGCCGGCGATTGAGATACGCAGCTGCGGCACGGCGGATGTCTCCATGGCGCGAAGCGAGTTCGCGATCATATTCTCCAGAATCCTTTCGAGCACGACCGTTGAGATGAAGGCATGCTGATCTCCCGTACCGCTGAAAGCGACAATGGGCTCGACGCCGAGGCGGCTGAACTCTTCAGCGCATTGCGAGACGATCCGTATCGCGGTGCCCGCGACGGGACAGTGGAAGATGCTTCGCAGGTGCTTTTTGACGCCTGTTATTGAACGATCTACCGCATCGAGCGACTCGAGGACGGCGCGCGTGTCCGGGCCGTCGTCCGCCTCGCGGCCGAGAGTCGCCGATTTCGATAGGCCCGGCAGCAACCGGGCGGCATGTTCGGCGCAACGCGCCATCTCGCGCCAGCACTTCTGCGGGGCTCCGGCTTTCTGGGCGAGCGATGCGATGCTTCGGAGCTCCGGGAGGACGGACTCGGAGTAGGTCGCGGCGAGCCGATCGAACGTGTCCCTTCCGGCATTGCCCCGTGCGGCGGCGCGATCCCAGTTCTTCAGGAAAAAGCGGAGCCGGTTGATGATCTTTATCGACGAGCCGCTGTGCCCATATGCCGCCATGGCGTTCAGGAGATCTTCTCCTGCTCTGACTGAGTACTGCTGCTCCTCGTCCGAGGAGGGCTTTCTGCGCCGAAATCCGGCGAGAATCGTGCCCGTCGCGCCGGCGATCACTCCCGCCGCAACGAGTACAGCGGCGCCCGATGTCGACGTCTGAAGCTTCAAAATGTATCCGGGAATCCGCGTGCGCAGGGGCGAAGGCGCGTATCGGAACAGGCTGATGTTTCCGTCGTTGATGGCGGCAAGATATATCTGCTCGGCGATTTCGGCTATTTCGACCTTGGGGTATGTCCGGGTTCCGATGACGTTGTTCCATGCGATCTCGGCCTTCAATCCGCCCCGCGCATCGCGTACCATGAGCAGTCCTTCTCCCGAACAGACGATCTCCTTGCTGCCGTTGCGATCGAGGTCCGCGATGAAATGGATCATCTCATGGCTGCGATCGGCCGTTTCGGTGAGCAGGTTCAGTTCATGATCCATGATGTAGAGCTTGTTGTTCTGCCCCCGGACGATCACCTCAAGACGCGCATCGCCGGAGAGGTTTTCGAGGAACGGGTAGTCAGTGCCGGTGTACAATGGTCTGCCGTTCATCATTGTGCCACGGTATGGATCGAGGATCGCAACACTCCAGTCCGAGCCGGTCGCTTGTATGCTCAGAATTTCATTGGCGAAACAGCGAGTGACAAGAATTTCCTCGGTGCCGTCGCAGTTCACATCGCCGAGGGCGGCGAGGCATGAGCCGCCGTTAACCGTCATGATCCTCTTCCAGGCCAGTGTCAGGTCCGGGTTCAGACAGAAGATATATGAGAGAGAGTCGCTTGTATCGTTCCACGTGGCATGATTCTGCGGGGCTGATGTCGTCACAATGATACGGTTACCCCTGTTCTTGTCTCTGAACAACTGGCAATCCGCCAACTTCGGGCCCAATGTGAATTCTCGTAGGTATTGACCTGAGAGGGCGTCATACGCTCTCAACGATCTGGGGTATGGCCATGCCTGGTGGGGGGTTAGGAACTGGTAGAGTTCCAATTCGCCATCACTGTCGGCATCGAAGCATTGCCCGATAATGGCCGACCCAGTGCCGTACGCATTTTCCGAACCCGTTGGTTTCAACACCGGGGCCAGGCTGTAGAGCAGTTCCGACTCGTTCCGGTTCGGCAGCCAATGGTAACACTCGATGCGGATCCCGTCACTCGTTTCATGCTGGACGAAAAATTCGGGGGTGCCGTCGCCGGTGACGTCTTCGATATGGCTGATTGAGCCGTTGCCGGTCGACGGGTATTGAATTTCGTCGATGTGACCGAGTTGGCCCCTCGTCAGCTTCATGAGTATTAATCCGAGCGGCCGGTCGATGAGCAGATCGTCATCGCCGTCATTGTTCACATCCACAATGAAGAAGTTCGTCCATCCTGCATCGAAATGATCGGTCGTGTGCTTTTCAAGCTGCATCGGCAGCGACCGGTCAATGTCGACCGCGTTCGCCGGAGAACAGAGCAGCATGACGATCGCGGGGATTACGAGCAGGCATTTTCTGGCGTCCATGCCTTCGCCGGCATTGGAGCTGATCGCGCGGCGGAATTTGATCGATCTTCCCCGCATTTGAAACCACGTGTTTCAGTGTAAGGCGGTTTCACACGATCCGAACACAGCCATTAAGATATTATAAGACTGTATGTTATTTGACAACCGCTGTCAAGGGCGATCCGTCCGCCCCCGGCTCTCACGATATCGCGATCTCGCCCGCGACACGGGCGAGGCTCCGCAGGAGCTTCACCGCCGTCACCGTGATCAGGATGATCACGAATGTCCCTCCGTAGATCCTCAGGTCGATCCCCTGGACGTCCTTGAAACGCACGGCGATCGGGACATTCAAGATCGACCACAGGATCAGCAGGACTACCGTGTCCTTCGCGAGGAGCACCCATGATGAGTTAATGACGAAGCGCATCGCGTATGCGGCCGCGTTGCAGAAAATAGCGGCGATGAACATGATCGAGAGAACGATCGAGGAAACAGGATCCATCAGTGACTCGAACGGGCGGAGATTCAGCGAATAGAAAAAGATCGTGTGGTATCGGACTAAAAGAAAGACCATTCCGGCGAGTATGGCGACGCGCCAGGCGAGCGAAGCCGGTTTCGGCGGCTCCAGCCGGCGGACCCGCAAGATCCGCGGCCACGGCAGGGCCGGCCGCCCGGCTTTCTGCGTCACGATGAAGAGCGTCAAGGCGACGATTCCGAAGTCGGCGAGCCACGCCATGGGGAGATAGACGAGCGCCGCCCAGGACGGCATGCGGGGGATGAAGAAGAACGGGAACATGATAATGCTCGCATCGAACGAGAGTGCGATCGTGGTGAGCGCGGCGTGGAGGGCGAAGAGGATCCACGTGTACCGGAACAGGTGCCGGCGGAAGATCGGAGCGATGATCTCGCTCCCCTCGGCATACTGCGCCGCCACGTCCTGCGGCCTGCCGTAGGAGGAGATGATTGCGTGCACCGATTCCCCGGTCGCCTCGCCCGATTCCCGCTCCGCCTTCTCGAGGATATGGCTCCTGATCTCGGCAACGATCTCGTCGCCGCCTCCCTTGCGCGGGAGGTACTGTCTGATCTCCTGAAGGTACGCTTCGAGGGTTTCAAACATCGCGCTCGACCTCCGTCACTCTCGCGAGCGTCGTTGCCTGCTCTTCCCAGAGTCTCAGGGCATGCCCGCGGACCTTTCTGCCCGTTTCGGTTATGACGTAGAACTTCTTCGGCCGGGTCTCGCTCACGTCCCAATCTCCGGCGATCCAGCCGTTCTTCTCCAGACGCCGCAGGAGGGGATAGAGGGTGTTCTCCTCGATCCTGTACCCTGCCTCCTCAAGGTGCTTGATCATTCCGTATCCATACATCTTCCGCTCGAGCAGGGCGAGGACGAGCACCTGGAGGAAGCCCCGGTTCATCTCCGTCGCGAGTGACTGCATCTGATCGTCCATTGTCGCGCCGTCCCTTCCTTCGTCCTCATTCCTGGCGTCCGGTCTGCTATACTGTACGACTACATTATACTGTATGTTGCACAGTATATCAACTTTTTTCTTCCCGCCCCGTCCTGTATCAGATATCCCATTGTATAAAGACAAGATACGTGATATGATCTCCCCGGCTCATCACCCCGGTGTCGACAATCCTCTATTTGACCCCTTCACGGGGCGGGTCGATCTGACGATATACAACCAGGTGGCGGCCGAGTCCTGCAAACGCATCTCCCGGGCCGTTGCCAGCAGTGCCGTCACTTCAGGATCCTGGGGGTTCCGATCCGGGCGAGGATCTCGGGAAAATGCTCGATCCACCGGCGAGCCGCGGGATCCGCATAGACACGGATGCGCCGGCCCGCCGCGATGGACAGACCGGATCCCATTGTCTATAGTCGTGGCGCTGTTGTCTCGACGGTGTCGACTCTGCTTTGACCGGGGACGGCAGACAAGTATTTCCAGCCGGCGACGAGGATATAAGGATCGGCCGCTGACTCAGAATCTGGCGAGCTGCGAGTGCTGCCCGCGCCGGTGCAGGGCGAACAGGCTCGCCGGGGAGACCGGTTTCTGCGGGATCGGCGCGGCCGCGCTGGTCGCCCACACCGGCCTGCATTTCGGGGAAGAGCCCCCGATCTCGGGGACGAGGGGGTCGGGGACGATCTTCTTCTCCGGGTGCAACCTGCGCTGCGTCTTCTGCCAGAATTACCGGATCAGCCAGGAGTTCCATCCGGACCGGATCCCGGCGCTCGATGCGGACGG
>JAQVGR010000150.1 GCA_028696635.1 Candidatus Krumholzibacteriia bacterium
GTAGAAGAGGTGCGCGGTGCGCCCGGGCAGGCGGCCCATGTCATGCATCATCCGCCTGAACGGGGTGATGCCGATGCCGCCGGCGATCATGACCACGGGGCGTCCGGTCGTAAACGCCTCCCGCCCGAAGACGCCGTACGGGCCGTCGACGAGCAGCCTCTCCCCTTCCCGCGCGGACTGCAGCGCCCCCGTCACCTTCCCCAGGGCCTTCACCGTGATGCATATCTCCCCGCTGCCCGGTTCGTACTTGGAGATGGTGAACGGCCTCGACGGGCACATCCGGCAGCGCCGGAAGAAGGCGAACTGCGCCGCCGCCGGGCGGAGCCCCCGGCGGAGCGGCCGCATGGCGATATCGACGACGCCGTCCGCGGCGCGCCGCACCCGGACGATCTCGTAGAGGGCGCTGAACGCGCCCAGACGCGCCAGCAGCCGCCAGAGATAGAAGAACCCCGCCGCGACGAAGAGCACCTGCCAGAGATATCGCAGGCCGGTCCCGCCCAGCGTCATGCCGATCGGGTACCCGTGCACGAACGCGAGCGGGAGCAGAACGTAGCTGCCGATGTGCGTGCGATACCAGGCGTCCTGCCCCATCCGGCCGCGCAGGAAGGTGCTCGAGATCACGAGAAACAGGAGGATCGCCAGCGCGGCGATGCCGAGCGGGACGAACAGGCCGAGCGGCGACGGCAACCCGAACGAGAAGAGGAGGATCCCCTTCTTTTCGAGATAGTACGGCGTGATGAAGATCGGATGGAGGAGGATCAGCGAACCGATCGCGATCCCGATCCATCTGTGGAGCCGGAGCAGCCAGAGATAGTCGGGGGTCGCCCACCGCGCTGCGGCCTGCCGGTATCCCAGCAGGAACTGCCAGACGATCAGCATCGTGCCGCAGAGCGAGCCGATCTTGGCGAGCAGCTTCCAGGCGTTCAGATGCAGGGACGGCTCGTCGAGCCGGATGAAGAAGGCGGGCGCGATGGAGGTCGCCGCGACGAGGCATACGAGAAGAATCTTCCTGGTCCCGAGCCTGTCTCCCATCACGCCCCTCCGCCCCGGCCCTCGAGACGCTCCTCCCTCGCCCGGGCGCCCGATCGCTCCCGCGCCTCCGCCGCCCCGCATCCGACGCACTCCCCGCCGGGGCGGGGGTACTCGCCGGTCCAGCAGTAGAGGCAGAGCCGCTCGCGCGGCAGGCCGATCGCCTCGATCATGTCGTCGATCGTCTGGTAGCGCAGGGTCGTCACCTCGAGATCCTCGCGGATCCACTCGACCATTGCGGCGTACTTCTCCGTCGAGGGGTCGAGGTATTCGGAGAGGTCCTCGACGTCGCGGCCCTCGAGAGCCCTGATCGCCCGGCGCGCGGCGAGCTCGTCGATGTCGCGCGTGGAGAGATTGAACCGGCAGGGAAACATCAGCGGCGGACAGGCGGGACGCACGTGTACCTCCCGCGCGCCGCCCGTCCAGAGCTTCCTGACGGTGTAGTTCTTCAGCTGCGTCCCCCGCACGATCGAATCCTCGCAGATCACGATCCGGTTGCCGTCGATGATCGCCCTGTTCGGCACGAGCTTCATCCTGGCCACGCGGTCGCGCACCTCCTGGGAGGGCGGCGTGTAGCTGCGCCCGTACCCGGGAGTGTACTTCACCAGGGGGCGACGGTAGGGGACTCCCGATTCCATCGCGTACCCGATCGCGTGCGAGGTCCCCGAGTCGGGTATGCCGGCGGCCACGTCGGCCTCGATGTCGGCGTCCCGCCGCGCCAGCGCGCGCCCGGAACGCTCGCGCACCACCTCGACGTTGATCCCTTCGTAGTACGAGGCGGGGAATCCCGTGTAGATCCACAGGAACGCGCAGATCTGCTGGTCGGCGCCGCCGGGGGTCAGCTGGTCGAGCCCGTCCTGCCGGAGCAGGACGATCTCGCCGGGGCGGAGGAACTTTCGCAGATCGATGTCGAGGTTCGGGAAGGCACTCGTCTCCGAGGTCACTGCCCACCCGTCCGGCCCCTCGCCCACTGCGAGCGAGAAATACCCGAGCCGGTCGCGGGCCGCGTAGATCCCGTCGCGGTGGAGGATCAGCAGCGACACCGAGCCGTCTATCCGCCGGAACATCTCCTCGATCCCGTCGACGAGGCTCTTCCCCCTGGTGATCATCTTGGCGACGAGCTCGGTGAAGTTCACCACGCCGTCGCCTACCTCGCTGAAGGTGATCCCCTCGGCGAGCATGGTGCGGGCAAGCTCGTGCGCGTTGTCGATGAATCCGTCGGTGACTATGCAGAACGGGCCGAACTTCGAGTTGAGGTAGATCGGCTGTTCCTCGAAGGCGCTGATCACGCCGATCCCGCTGTGTCCCTGCATCCGCGGCAGGTCCTCGGCGAACTTCGACTTGAACTGGCTGTTGCCGATATGGTGTATCTGCCTGCTGAAGTCGTCGCCGAGCACGGCGACTCCCCCGAACTGCGTGCCGAGGTGCGAGTGGTAATCGGTGCCGTACAGGAGATATTCCGTGCAGCGCGTCTTTGATGCAACGCCGAAGAGTCCGCTCATCGACGACCTCCGGTATCCATGTGTTGCGGGCGTATGCAGCGACCTGCGGAAAGCGGGATGATACATCTTCGGCGTCCGGCGCTCAACCGGTTTTTCGTGCGCGCACGGCGGGCGGCCGCGGATCGCGCCAGTCATCGCGCGCGGCGGCGGAAAATAACAGTGTCGCCGCGCCGGAGGCTCCGGTAGAATCGATCCCGTCCCGGTCGCGCTTCGCGGCGGAAGGGTGCGGAATATCATGACGAACACGGAAAAACCGCGTGGACGGGAGCTGCGCGTGGGGCCCGAGTGGGACGGCTCGCGCCTGGACCGGTTCGTGCGCGCCGCCCTCCCGGGCCTCTCGTTCCCCGCGGTCCAGACGATGCTGCGACGGCGCCGGATCCTGCTCAACGGCGGGGAGGCCGGGCCGGCGGTGCGCCTGAGAACGGGGGACGCGGTCTCGCTCGACATCCGCGCTATGCCTGCGTCAGGCTCCGTCGGCGGAACATCGAGAGCGGCCCCGCCGCGGGGCATGCGCGGACGCGTGTCGGGGCTGCGCGTCCTGTTCGAAGACGCGGACATGCTCGTCGTCGACAAGCCGGCGGGGCTCCCCGTCCAGCCGGGGAACAGAAAGGAGCGCGGCTCGCTTCTCGACCTGCTCCCGCCCCCCGCCGGGTGCGGCGGCGCTCCGCCGTTCCCCCCCTCGCCGGTCCACCGGCTCGACACCGGCACATCGGGGGCCCTCGTCGTCGCGAAGACGCGGCAGGCGGCGCGGGATCTCTCGAAGGCGTTCGGCGGCGGAGGCGTGAAGAAGACCTATCTCGCAGTCGTCGAGGGGGTGCCGCATCCGCCGTCGGCCACGATAGACGCGCCGCTCGGCGTACGCAAGGGGATGCGATCCCGCGCGGTCCTCTCCGGCGCCGGGCGGGCCGCCGAGACCGCCTACCGGCTGATCCGCGAGCGCGAGGACGGGCGCGCCCTGCTCGAGGTGGTCATCCTCACCGGCCGCACCCATCAGATCAGGGCGCACCTCGCATCGATCGGCCATCCGGTCGCCGGCGACATCTACTACGGGAGCCGGGCGCCGCGCAGGCACGC
Source organism: Candidatus Krumholzibacteriia bacterium (assembly GCA_028696635.1). Lineage (GTDB taxonomy): Bacteria > Krumholzibacteriota > Krumholzibacteriia > Krumholzibacteriales > Krumholzibacteriaceae > JAQVGR01. The sequence goes on from JAQVGR010000150.1 coordinate 3,606, forward strand.
GTGGCGGCGCGGAGACGGCGCCTCCCCGCCGCGCCGGATGCTCCTGCACGCGTGGAAGATCGAGTTCCCACATCCCCGCACCGGCCGCCCGGTCAGGGTCGCCTCCCCACCGCCGCGCGAATTCGGCCTGTGAAGACAGCCTCCGATCTGCTACAATCCGCTTTCATGAACGATCAACGCGAGGGGGAGCAGTGCGCCGCACGGCGCGCATGGAGACGAAAGGACGAACCATGGATGACGGCCTGAAGAACGCGGCGGAAATAGCCGTGAGAGACTGCCTCAAGGTGCAGCCGGGAGAAACCCTGCTCGTGGTGACGGACACCGAGCTGCGCGCCATAGGAGAGGCGCTCGTCGAAGCGGGGCGCTCGCTCGGAGCGGTCTCGGTGATCATGGAGATGCAGCCCCTCGCCCGCAACGGGGAGGAGCCTCCCGCGATGGTCTCCGAGGCGATGAAGAACGCCGATGCGGTCGTCTGCCCGACCTCGAAGTCGCTGACCCACACGGCTGCGCGCCGCAACGCCTGCGCGGCCGGCGCGCGCGTTGCGACGATGCCGGGGATCACGGTCGATACGATGGTCCGCGGTCTCGCCGCCGACTACTACGCGATCGCGGAGCGCACGAAGCGGGTCACCGCTCTCCTGGACCGGGCGAAGGTCGCCCGCCTCACGACGAAGCTCGGCACCGATCTAACCATCCCGATAGAGGGGATCAAGGCGATCTCCTCGACCGGACTGATGCACGAGCCCGGCTCGTTCGGCAACCTGCCCTCGGGCGAATCGTACATGATGCCCGCCGAGGGGAAGACGCAGGGCGTCTTCGTCGTAGACGGCTCGATGGCCGGAGTCGGCGACCTCGCCGGCAGGAAACCGATCACGATAACGGTCAGGGACGGTTACGCCGTCGAGATAACCGGGGGCCCCGAGGCGGCCGAGCTGCGCTCGAAGCTCGAGCCGCTCGGCGTCAAGGCCTTCAACGTCGCCGAGCTCGGCGTCGGCACCAACGACGCGGCGAGGATCATCGGAAACATCCTCGAGGACGAGAAGGTGATGGGCACGGTGCACATCGCGCTCGGCAACAACCTGTCGATGGGCGGCACGCACGACGTGCCGATCCATCTCGACGGGATCATCAAGAACCCCACGCTCGAGCTCGACGGCGTCGCGATCCTGAAGGACGGGAAGCTCGATATCTAGGAGGTCGGCCATGAAACCGCGCGGACCGCTGATGATAGAGCACCGGCTGATCGAGCGGATGCTCGATATCGTCGCGGCGAGGACGGTCGAGATCGGGAAGACCGGCACGGTCGACCCCGTGTTCATCGACACGACGGTCGACTTCATCAAAACGTACGCCGACAGGACCCATCACGGCAAGGAGGAGGATATCCTCTTCATGGAGCTCGAGAAGAAGGATCTGTCGCCGCGGGACAAGAGGGGGCTCGACGAGCTTGTCGACGAGCACGTCAGGGCGCGCGCGCACGTGAAGGAGCTGATCGAGGCGAAGGAGCGGTTCGTCGCGGGAGAGAACGGCGCCCTCGATCGCATCGTCGCGGCGCTCTCATGGCTCGTCGGCTTCTACCCGAAGCACATAGAGAAGGAAGACAAGGTCTTCTTCCCCGACACCGAGCGGTACTTCGACGACGGCGAGCTCGACGCGATGCTGGCAGACTTCCACGAGTTCGACCGGAAGATGATCCACGAGAAATACCGCGCCCTCGTCGACTCCCTTGCCCCTGCGCGATAAGGCTCGGCACCCGCCGGTCGTGCCGCGGCGCGCGTTTCGTGCCATACGCCTGCCCGCCGTTACATGCCCGCAGGACCCCTCG
>JAQVGR010000151.1 GCA_028696635.1 Candidatus Krumholzibacteriia bacterium
GCTGAGCTGCTCCGCGTCGCCGGCGACGAGGTCGAGCGGGCCCTTCGTACCGCCGTTCTGCGTGGAGATGATCTCGATGTAGACCGTGTCACCCGCGGTGAGACCGAGGTCGCTCAGGGCGAACCCGACCTCCTCGAACCCCGTGTTGTTGACCCAGCCGAGCGAGCCGGTCCCGCTGTAAATCAGGTCCCAACTCGTCGTGCCGCCGTTCCACTGCCGCAGCTCCTGCCACGAGTTGTCCATGTTGCAGTAGGCGTGGTAATCGGGCTTGTGCGGCGCGGTGTTCCAGGCGATCGCGTGCCCCCACGGATCGGTCGTGCCGCCGGTCTGGCCCGTCGAGATCGCTATGCCGAGCTGGTTGTTCGTCCAGCCGTCCTTGTCGTACCCGAAGCCGATGTAGAGCTTGTTCGAATCGTTGGTGATGAAGACCGAGTCGAGATCGATCGGGACATGCTGCGTGTCGCCTCCGTCGGCGTCGACGAGGTTGGCGGCGAGGAAGTCGTTCGCCCCGTCGACGACGATCGTCTGCGGCACCGCGGCGATCACGAGCCCCGCGACCGCCAGGGCGACCGCCGCCCCCGCGGCCGACGTCCCGAAGAGATGGTTCCTTCTCATTGTCTGCGCCTCCTCCTTTCGAAACCTGTCCGGTTCCGCGTCACTGTCCGTTCTATCGCAGCAGCACCATCTTGCGCGTCAGGCGCTGTCCGGCGCTGTCCATCCGCACGAAGTAGATCCCCGAAGAAACGGCCGCGCCCTCCGCGTTCGTCCCGTCCCAGACCGCCTCCGCCGGCCCCGCCGGCATCGCCCGGTCGACGAGGGTCCTCACGAGCCGCCCCTGCACGTCGTACACGGCGAGCACCACCCGCGCCGTCCCCGATCCGGCGCGGCCCGGGGCGTCGAAGCGTACCACGGTCGCCGGGTTGAACGGGTTGGGGAAGTTCTGATAGAGGCGCGCAGCGTACGGAGTCGACGGATCGTCGCCGGTCACCGCCGCGCCCCTGATCATCACCGCGCTCCCCGGCAGCATCACGTTTGCGTTGCAGGAGAGATCGGCTATGCCGTGCGCAGCGCAGGTCCAGCCGTACGCTATCGCGTGGGCAAGGGCCAGGCGCACCGTTCTGCCGTCTCCCTGCACCGAGGCCGAAAGCACGTCGACAAGGGTCGTCTGCGCGTCGGTCCGGTAGACCTCCCAGTTCGACGTATCCTGGGCGTCCGCGGGGTCGACCGGCTCGCTGAAGAGCACGTCGACGAGCGAGTCGCTCGAGGCGGTCCGGCGCGCCTCGATCAGCCCGGGGGGGGTCGTGTCGTCCGCCTCGTCGGGGATCCCGTCGGCGTCTGCGTCGACTGCGAAGGTGTATACGTTGTCTATCGCCGGCAGCGAGGCGGCCGTGTTGGAGGGGGCCGAGTCCCCGCCGAGCACGCCGTCCGGCTCGGGATCCCAGCAGAGCGAAGCGACGATCGAGATAGATGCACCCGGTGCCACCGCGCCGGGCCCCATGCCGTAGAGGACCTCCCACGGCACGGCGAGCTCGCTCCCGCCGAGTCCGCCGTAGAGATGGTTCGAATCGAAGGCCGAGAGGATCGAGTCGGAGAGATCGGCGGCGGTCGTCGGCGAGATGAGACGCCAGAACGAGTCGCTGTCGTAGATCCCCTGGTGCTGGTAGCAGCCGTACTGGAAGTCGGCGCGGAATCCCGCGGCGGTGAAAACGGCCCCCCGCTCCCAGATGTCTATGGCCGTCAGGTCGGTCTCCCCTTCGGGGCCGCCCGGGTCGGTGTCGAGGTAGATCAGCCAGCTGTTCCCCGAGACGATCCCGTCCAGGGCGATGTAGAGGTAGTCGGCGTCCCAGGTGACATAGAGGGCGTCGATCTCGTTCGCCGAGGTCCACTCCGAGTCGATCGAGTCGGCCACCGCCATCCGGCACCGGTCCCACTCGGCCACGTCGATGTATCCGTCTATCGTGATCATCGTCGCCGGGCCGTACGAGACGGGTATGTCATCAGCCCCGGTGACGGCGCGGTTCCCGTTCGAGGCCATGTCGAAGAACGACGAAGCGGCGAGAAGGAGCTCGAGGCTCCCCGTGGCGAGCGACTCGAGCGACGCCGCGTCGGCCGGGGACAGCTGCAGGGTCAGCTCGAAGCCGTCCTGGGTCTCGACGACGCTCGTCACCGGGGAGAGCGTCAGGTCGGCGATCCCGTCGCCGTCGTCGTCGATCGAGACGCCCGTGGGGACCGCCGTGTCGTGCTGCGTGACCTGGTTGAAGGAGATGCGGAGCTTGTCGGTCCCGGGGAAGTAGACCGCCTCGCGCGGCATCGGGCCGATCGTGTCGGAGAGGCCGGCCAGGGCGCGCAGCTCGGCGATCTCCCCCTCGACCGGCTCGCTCGTCGTCCCCGCGTAGAAGAGGACCTCGAAGACCCCGCTCCCGTATATCTCGTCCCCCTTCATGATACGGCCGGAGAGCTCGAAGTTGTGGCCGGCCCCCGCCGACCCGACGACGATCGCCGCGGTGGCCCCGTTGTTCGGATTGCGCTGGCCGAAGTAGGCTGCGTCCCCCGCCCAGACACGGTCCATCCGGGCGTTCCACAGCAGATCGACAAGCCCGGGGGAGTACCCGTTCTTGACATATTGAGCGGATTGCCCTGTGTCGTATATTATATCTAGATATGGAGTACCGAGCGTCAATTTAACCGTTTTCTTGAGGTTTTCGTGAGTGAATCGAGCCTCGACGGTGGCCCCGCTCCCCTGCACGACCGTCATCTGGTAGAGCGAGTGCTGGTAGTTCGGACCGACGTCGCTGAGAAGGCCGACGTGGTTGACGTCGTTGTAGTCCCCCTCGGTCCCCGCCCAGTAGGCGACGTCGACGCCGACGATCGAGTGGGCGTACCCAGGGCCCTTCGCGAAGACGTTGGTCGCCCGTGCGCCTATCGACTCGAAGACGGCGAAGACCCGGTCGTTGTGCATGACCAGCTCGCCCCAGCCGTCGCCGTCGATGTCGGCGAGATAGGCGCCGGTGGCGCTCGCGTACTCTCCGTTCGCCCATCGCGAGGCCTCGGCGTAGATATTCGCGTTCTTGATGTGTCCCGAGTATCGCAGTTGCCATCCGCTGATCGGCCCGCCGAGGTAATCATGCCAGCCGGTCTCGTGGAGGTTCATCATCATCGTGTACCAGCCGGCTTCAGAGATATTATTCGAGGGGGCGGCCATCAGTGCGTTGTACGCGTCGTTCCAGATCGTCCCGTGATCCTTGCAGCTGCCGCCGCGCCCGGGATCGCAGATCCCGCTCCCGTCGCCCCCCGTGGCGTACGGGACGTATCCGGCCCAGTGGGTGTACCAGCCGTTGTTCCCGCCGCCGTACCCGCCGGTCCCCCCGATCTCGCTGTACGTGCCGCAGGTGACGTTGAACGAGGCGCTCCCCTGGAAATCCGGGTTCGTGACGGCGTCGGCGACCTTCCAGACCGAGATCCACGCGCTCTCGGCCGAGCACTTGCCGATAAACCAGTCGTACGTCTCTTTCGCGTTCGGAGTCGAGGTCGCCCACGATCCCATCTCGGCCGCCGCCTCCCAATCCTCCGCGTAGCAGACGATCCGGTAGTCGCCGAGCCCCGAGCCCGAGAGGTCGGCCAGTGTCTGCAGGGCGGCGGCCCCGTTCCCCCCGACTATGTTCCCGGTGAAGGAGCGGTCGCGAGGGAGGACCTTGAGAGCGCTCCCGCTGAACTGGTGCACCTGGTGGTTGTCGTACCCCTGGCAGTGGACATCGTCGTCGAGAATCACGGCCCAGACGCCGTGGGAGATCCAGTTGTCGACGAGGTTGTCGATCACCCCTGCGTTCGGATAGACGAACGGATCGAGCCAGACGCGCTCGGGGACCCAGGCGACGCGCGGGTAGTATCCGTATCGGTAATCGGTCATCTGCGTCTGGATGTTGACCGCCCAGTCGTTCATCTCGTTTCGGACGAACGGCATCATGTGCTGTCCCCACGCGGAAGTGACCATCCCCGCCCACCCGGCCGAAACCCCGGCGGCGAGCCACGCGTTGAAGTCGACCGGGTCGCCGTTGTTGGCGTCCCATTCGGCCGAAGTCTGGAGGGGCCCGCAGAGGTGGAAGTTGCCGGGCACCTGGGTTGTCTCGTGCGCCTGGAGGGCCTCGTCGAACCCGGACCCTTCGGGATCGTCCCATCGTCCGCGGAAGACGTCGCTGTAGGCGAGTCCCTGGTTCCCGTGATGGACGAAGGCGCAGTTGGCCCCGGGAGAGAGCGGCCGCAGCGTCGATGTCTCGATCCGGTCGACGATCCGCCCCCTCGAGACCGAGACGATCTCGAAGGAGACGGGGGTTCGCGCGCGTTCGCCGCCGGCGGCGGTGACGGTGGCAGCTCGCGCCGCCTCGGCGAAGGACGGGGATATGCTCATCGTCGCTTCGATGCACTCCGCGCCGCGGTCGAGGGTTGCACGCGAGATTCGGGGAACGGCGACGGCGGCCGAGAACGGACGGGCGGCGGGATCCGTCCCGCCGGCGGGCGCCTCGATCACGATCGCTTCATCCCACGATATCGACGCCTCTCCTTCGATCGGGGCCGGGAGCCGCCGCAGCCCTCCATCGCGGTAGTCGATCAGCACCGCGATGCTCGGCGCATCGCGCAAGAAGAGATCGGTCCCGCCGGCCGGATCGCGCATCATGACCATGCTGACGCGCAGGCGCAGCTCCCCCGCGCCCTCGTCGAAATAGAAGGCGAGCAGATCGGCTCCCTCGAACCCCGCCGGCACGTCGCCGACCTCGTCGACGGCGAGCACGTGAGCGCGGTTCCACGCCGGCGGTCCGGCTCCTGCAGGGCCGTCCTCCCCGGAGACGGGCGTGAAAAAGGCCGATATGACCGCACTGCCGAGGGCTGCCCGGAGAAATCCCGATCCGCCGTATCTCATCGACGCTCCTCCGCCCGCGGCCGGGCCGCCGGGCCCGGCGAAGAAGAAAACGGGGATGTCCTCAGGCCGATCGGCGTGGAGACATCCCCGCACACGCAGAGGACGGCGATCCTACTGATGGATCTTCTTGATGCCGCCCCAGGTCGATTCCTCGGTCCCGATCCCGCAGAGCGGGCAATCGTCGCCGACATAGTTGTTCCAGTGGTCGACCCACGGGATCATGAAGGTCGGGCTGCTGTCGTCGATCGTGACGCTCCTGTTGCCGACGGACTCCCAGTTGGCGCAGTCGTTCTTCCTGTACTTGTACTCGATGTACGGACTGCCGCCGGCGGCGAACAGGACGCCGACCTCGTAGTACAGCGGGCTGGCGACCGGGCAGGGCTGCACCATCGCGACGCCGCTGCCCCAGCTGGTCAGCTCGCTCGTGCTTCCCGTCACGCAGACGCCGCCCGGAGCGGGATCGTATTCCGGATCACCGTCGG
>JAQVGR010000152.1 GCA_028696635.1 Candidatus Krumholzibacteriia bacterium
GCACAGCCATCGAGCGAAGGGCCGCTGCACCGAACGCAGTGGAGCGCGAGGTCGCCAAGCGCGTGTCCCCGACTCCGAAACAGGATCTCCGATCTCGGCGGAAGACCTTGAATACCGCGACAGACGGGCAAAACGATCGGCGGGACGCGGCGCAGTCCTCGAACTCTCAGGCCCGGCAGAAGACGGTTGCTCCAAAACGGAATACGCCGAGTGCCAGGGAAAATGCGGGGAGAAGGTAATTCGGCAACAGCGGGCGGTGACGAACCTGGGATCTCTCCTTCATTCGTCCCGCCCGCTGATCTTTCCGGCAGGGCTCGGAGATGAGGCTGCAGGGTCTTTCTCGATCAGTATCCATGGGATGATGCACGCTGCGTACTCTCGGCGCCGGGGGAGATGTCTCTGTTCACAATGACAGGATGGGCGAGACCTCGTACCGGCCCGCAATGCATAATTCTACCCCATCCCCGAGCACCCGGCGGTGGGCCCGCAGCGCCGTGCGCGGATCGTTGTTCTGCTCGGAGAGGTGGGCGAGGCAGGCCCACCGGAGCCGGCAACGGAAGGCCCTCTCGAGCAGCAGCGCCGATTCGTCGTTGGAGAGGTGCCCGCCGGGGCCACGGATACGCGCCTTGAGGAACGCCGGGTACGGCCCCGACTCGAGCAGCCGCGTCTCGTAGTTGCTCTCGAGGAAGACCCCGTCGAGCCCCGCGACCAGTTCGGGGAAGCCGGCGAAGACATGGCCGATGTCGGTCAGCACCCCGAGACGGCGGCGGTCGTCCTGGACGACGAAAACGACCCCGTCGGCGCCGTCGTGCGGGGTCGGGATTGTTTCCACCACCGTCTGCCCGATCTGTATGCACTCTCCGCGCTCGAAATGCGACAGTTCGCCGAACGAGGCCCTTCCCTCGCGCAGCGCGGCGAGGGTCTTCCGCGTCATCCGGACGGGGATCCCGTACTTCCTGCTGAAGACGCCGGCGCAGCTCGTGTGGTCGCTGTGGTCGTGGGAGATGAAGAGGCAGTCGACGTCGCGCATCTCGCGGCCGATCGAGCGCAGCCGCCGCTCCGCCTGCACGCCGCTGATCCCCGCGTCGAAGAGGATCCGCGCGTCGCGCGTCTCGACGTAGATGCAGTTCCCGCTGCTCCCCGATTGTAACGAGGCGGCTATCAAATCTTCCCCCGCGCTCAAGATCGATTTGTCGCGAACTATGTATCGCATAAGCGAAAATTATTGTAAAACGGAATATTTATATATCTTGACCGAAGTTCGGCGATTGGGATAGCGTGTCGCAACCAGGTGGGCATCTAACCAGGGAGAATCGAAATGATCATGCGTATCGTCGGTATCGGTGTTTTGATCGTACTGTGCGCGGCGTTTATTCCCTCCGCCCCCGCGGCGGCAGAGGAGCTTTTTCGCGAGAAACTGCGAAACGATGTGGGGATCGAGCTTCTCGGCAAGGCCGCGCTCTATTGCTTCTACTACCAGTACATGCCGAACAGGATGCTAGGGCTCGAGGCGGGATTCGGAGTGCTCGGCGGCGGGTCGGGCGACGACAACGCGACGATTGCCTTCTTCCCGCTCGGTGTGAAGCTCTATCTCATTCCCAAGAACGGCTCGCTCTATTTGACCGGCGGTGTGACGATCGTGACGGCCGGCACTGATACGGGCCCATTCGACGAGAGCACGACCTACGGGTACGCGGGGCCCGGTTTTGAGTTCCGCGCCGAGAGCGGATTCATCTTTCGCGGCACCGCCTACGGCCTGTTCAGCGGCGATGGATTCTTCATCTGGCCGGGGCTCACGATCGGATACGCGTTCTAGCCGCTCAGGCCAGGGGTCGCGTTTGCGAAAGTTACCTCTCGTATCGGACGGAATCTTGCTGTGCCCTACTGGCGCAGCGCCGCCTTCGAGAAGATATGGCCGGGGATCTCGGCGCCGAACTCTATCGACTCGACGATATACTCGGTCCCCTCGCCGCTGGAGAGCATGTCCCTGAAGGTCGCGCGGCTGATGTACCAGCGCTCCCCGATGCGCTGCGCCTCCTCTATCGTCGTCTTCTTGAGGAGCCGCCCGCTGCGGGCGTACCGCTCCTCGCGAAGGGGGAGCCAGCGCTCCTTGTCGACCCAGACGGTGCGGGAGTGATAGGCCGCGTCATCGACGCGGGAGGTCATGCGCACGACCCAGCAGGGTCGCCCTCCGACCGGCTCCTCGCCGGTCACCTCGGCATCGTAGACCTCTATCAGGCGGCTGTTCTCGAGCAGGTCCTCGTACGAGAGATCGGAGCCCATCACCGACTGCCGCAGCAGGTGCCCCGATATCGTGATGATGCGATCGGCCGGCTCGGGGGCGTATGTCCAGAGCATGTCGCCGAGCTTGAGCATCTTCTTGCCCGCCTCGCGGGGGGGTGAGAGGTACTCGACGAACGAGCTGTCCGCACCCTGCTTCCAGAACCGCGAGCGGATCGAGCGTGTCCCGCTGCGGCCGTGGATGATCATCTCCGAGACCCCCGTCGCGCTGTCGAGGACGAGGTTCTCGTCTATGCGCTCCAATACTGCGCGGCCGGATGGCCGGGAGGCGTCGGGCGGTCTCGATTCCTGCGCCCAGGTCGAGACGGCGAGGGGCAGGGGAAGAAGAACGGTCGCTATTAGGAAAGACCACATATATTATTTCCTTTCATTCGATTATATATCACACCTCAAGTTCTTTGAAAAGTCTGGATGTTTCCCGCCGGAAGATCCCCGAGCCGGAGAAGACCGCCCCGAGGATCGTGGCCGCCATCCCAGGTATCAGACCTATCATCCAGGTCGCCGGGGTCACCCGGGCGCGTATCACATTGGACATCATTACCGAGGAGCCGCGCATCATCCCCGAGATGTCCCAGCCGACCTCCTGGAGGAAGTACGAGACGGCCAGCCCTATCGCCGCGCCTGCAGCCGTGCCGCCGATCCCGATGAGGATCGACTCGGCGATCAGGGTCCCGTAGACGTGTCGGTGCGACTCGCCTAACGCCAGGCGCACCCCCAGCTCGCCGTAGCGCCTGATACCCGACATCAGCCCCGTGTTCCAGAGGACGATGGACATGATCACGATGAAGACCGCGATGATTATCGCAGAGCGGGACCTCGCCATGTCGAGCATCTGGCCGATCCCGCCCTGCCCGCGCAGGGTCAGCATGCGCAGGCCGGCCGGTCCGCCGGACGGCCGTTCCCCGTTGAAATCGTCGGCGAGCAGTTCGGCGGCGCCGTCGTCGTAGACGGTCGTCGGGAAGAACCCGAGGATCTCGGCGGTCATGTCCTCCATGTCGAGGGCGTAGCGCACATCCGCGATGTCGGCGATGAGCATGTTGCGATCGAGCGGCGCGATCCCGAACCTGATCGTGCCGGCCAGGCGGAAGTTATGGACCGCCATCGATCCGTACGCAGTAGAGCCGATCAGTGTGGCCGTCCCGCCGATCTCGACGCCGAGGCGGCTCGCGAACTCGTCGCTGACGAGGATCTCGTTCGGGGAGGAAGGGAGGCGCCCACGCACCAGCGACTGAGCGAGGTTGAGCCGGGCGATCTCTCCGCTCCCCTCGCCGAGCAGGTCGGCGGCGAACCCGGCGGCCGGCCCCTGCGCCCTCGTCTCGCCCGTCGAGTCGGGGAAGTCGAGCAGACCGCCGAACTTGATTCTCGGGGTCCATTCCATCCCGGGGTAGCGGGCCTCGAGGGCGGCCATGACGCTGTCGGCCGAGCGGATCGCGAGGTCATTGGGGATCTGCGAGACGATCTCCCCGTACCCCCGCGTGACGACCTTGACGTGCCCCGAGTCGAGACGCGCCATGTTGCGGACCATCTCGTCGGCCATCCCGTCCATGAAGGCGTGCATCACCGTCGTGACCGCCACACCGAGGGTGACGATCAGCACGGGAAAGAAGGAGCGGTGTCTGTCTCTGACGATCCCCTTGAGGAGGAAGCGTATCATGTCATCTTCCCCCTCAGTGCGTCGGTCGGCCGCAGGCGCGATATCTTCGCCGCCGGGAGGTAGGAGACCACCGTGACCGCTATCATCACCAGGACTGCCGTGCCGAGCACGAGCAGCGCCCCGTAGCTCGGGTAGAGCCGCTCGGGGAGGGCGAACCCCATCTCCCCGGCGATCTCGGGGAGCGGGAACCCCGCCCGGGCGGTCCACCAGAGCAGGGGGATCCCGTAGATCGCGCCGGCCAGGAAGGCGAGCAGGCCGTGCAGGGCCCCCTCGAGCGTGAAGAGGGCGATGATGCGGCTTCTGACCATCCCGAGGGCCATCAGGGTCCCCATCTCCTTCCGGCGGCGCCAGACGGCGAGGACCTGCGTGTCGAAGATCGCGATAAGGGCCATGAACAGCAGCAGGCCGTAGAAGAAGGCCATCCCGACATACTTGGACCTGATCATCGCCGTGATATCGGAGAGGAGGTAATCGAGGTCGCGGTGGATCCATCCGCCCCCCGCCGCGGGGGGCGGAGTCTCCCTGCCGAGGATCACGAAGGTAGCCTCCCCCGGGGTGCGCAGCATCCCGCGCAGCTGCTCCAGAGGCAGCCAAACCTGCGACTGGTCGATGGAGGCCAGGGTCGTGCTCATCACGGCCTCGATCCGCATGTCCGCCGCGTCGAAGGTGCCCCCCGCGTCGCGCCAGCGGACGACGACCCAGTCTCCCTCGCCGAGCCCCGTCTGCCGGGCCATCCGCTCACCTATCAGGGCCGGGATGTACCCGTCGCCGCCGCCGGCGAGCGTCCCTGTCGGTATCTCGACCACCGTCTGCGCCGGATCGATCCCCTTCAGCAGGACGTTCTGCGCCCGCCCGTCGGGGTAGATCGCGCCGGGGGCGACGAGCACCGCTGTCGCCTCTCCCTCCCCGGCGAGGCTCTGCAGGGCGGCAGGGACGATGCCGTGCGCCTCGTCTATCGTCAGCGGGTCGTACGGGTCGTATCCGGGATGCCAGAACTGTCCGCCGGCGATCTCGTACTGTATCATCGTGTGCCTGGTGTATTCGAACATCCCGCGCACGAACCCCTGCGCCCAGATGATCATCACGAAGGCGAGCGAGAGCACGATCACGTTGAGCCAGGTCCGAAGCCCGGCACCGACGATGTTCCTCCAGGCGAGCTTCGGCACGAGCATCACGAGACCTCCCCGTCGCCGTCGGGCGGGTCGGGGACGGTTTCGACGTCCTCGACGATCCGTCCGTCTCGAAGGGTGATCCTTCTCCTGAGGAACCGGATCACCTTCTGGTCGTGCGTGGCGAATACGAATGTCGTCCCGAGCTCCTCGTTGAGCTTCACCATCGTACGGAGGATATGGAACGAGTTCGCAGCGTCGAGGTTCGCCGTCGGCTCGTCGGCGATCACGATCTCGGGTCGCTTGACCATCGCGCGCGCG
>JAQVGR010000153.1 GCA_028696635.1 Candidatus Krumholzibacteriia bacterium
CGAACCCGTCCATCAGCATCGTGAATCCGTTTACGGGAGCGATCGGGAATCCGCACGTGCCTGTCTTGTAATGCATGGGAACGACGACCTTCGGCCTGAACTCCTCGACGATCGCCTTCGCCGCCGCCGCATCTATCGTGAAGAATCCCCCGACGGGCACGAGCATCACGTCGACTCCCTCGAGGGCCGGGATCTCGCGGGCCGTCACGGAGTGGCCGAGGTCGCCGAGATGCGCGATCCGCATCCCCTCGGCCTCGACGATCGAGACGAGATTGCGACCGCGTTCCTTGCCCTTCGATCCGTCGTGGAAGGTCTCGATCGAGGTGACCTTCACGCCGTCGAGGTCGACCGTGCCGGGCGCCTGTATGATTTTTTTCGCCTTCTTCGCGATCTGCCGGCAGCAATGATCGGGGTGATCGTGGCTCACGACGGCTATGTCGTATCCTCCGGCGATCGGGCCGTAGCCGAGCGCGCCGTCGTACGCACCCGACTCGTACGGATCGAAGACGATCCGTTTTCCGCCTTGCAGCTCGAGCTCGAAGGCGGCGTGCCCCAGGTATCGCAGCAGCATGTCATCTCCTCCCCTCGGACAGAGCGGGCAAAAAAAAGGAGAATCCGGGAACTTCCGTTCCGGACTCTCCTGACTGTACACGACCTCGCGGGGCGTGTCAATTCGAGTAGACGCTGACCCGCTTCTTCGATCTGCCGAGGCGCTCGAACTGGACCCGTCCGTCGACCAGCGCGAACAGGGTGTCGTCAGATCCTATACCGACGTTCTCGCCGGGGTGGAACTGCGTCCCGCGCTGCCGCACGATGATCGAACCGGCGCTGACGACCTGCCCCGAGTGCCGCTTGACACCGAGGCGCTGGGAATTGCTGTCGCGCCCGTTCTTCGAGCTTCCTACGCCTTTCTTGTGCGCCATGACTCTCCGCTCCCGTTATCCCGAGATCTCCCTGATCTTCAGCAGGGTGAAATCCTGGCGGTGTCCCCTCGTGCGCCGGTAGTTCTTGCGGCGCTTCTTCTTGAATACGAGTATCTTCCGCTCCCTGCCGTGCTCGATCACCTCGGCCGTGACCGTGACGCCGTCCACGCGGGGGCGTCCGATACGGACCTGCTCGCCGTCGGAGAACAGCAGGATGTCGTCGCACCGGATGACGCTTCCTACCTCCGCTTCGAGGTGCGGAACGCGGATATGTCCGTCAGGCCTGACGGTGAACTGTTTTCCGGCCAGATTCACGACCGCGTACACGATGGACCTCCTGAAAACTCGCAAAAGAGAGATATTTATAACGAACCGGGGGGCGCAAGTCAAGGGGAAATCGCCTCGGACCGGTCTGCCCACCTGAACGGAGGGCCCGGCGCTCTCCCGAGGGAACCCTCGTTCCTCGCGGGTTCCCGAGGGGGATGCGCCGGGCCCGTCCACGATCCGGTGCGCCGGGCGTCTACTCGTCCTTGACCGGCCGCTTGAGCTCGTCCTTGTTGAGGATCCTGAACTCGACGCGGCGGTTCTGGGCGCGCCCTTCGGCCGTGTCGTTGGAGGCGACCGGAGAGCCCTCGCCGTACCCCTTGGCCTTGAGGTTGTCGGCCTTGATCTTGTTGAAGTTCTGCAGGAGGTACTGGCGCACGGAGTTCGCCCGCTCCTCGGAGAGCTTCATGTTGTAGTCCTCGGCCCCAGAGGCGTCGGTATGGCCGCCGATCTCCACGACCGCTTCCGGCCACTCGGAGAGGGTCTGGCCGACCTCGTCCAGCAGCTTGTGGCATTCGGGCTTGAGGTCCGCCTTGTTCACCTCGAAGGTGATGTCCGTTGTCGAGAAGAGACCGGTATCGAGGAATTCGTATGCGGCCTTGCTGACCTTCACCGGGCACCCGTCGGCGTCGACCTTCGTTCCAGCCGGCGTGTCGGGGCACTTGTCGAGGCCGTCCCAGACGCCGTCGCCGTCGCTGTCCACCGGGCACCCGTCGGCGTCGACCTTCGCCCCTGCCGGGGTACCGGGGCACTTGTCGAGGCCGTCCCAGACGCCGTCGCCGTCGCTGTCGACCGGGCAGCCGGACTTGTCGACCTTCGCACCCTTCGGTGTGTCGGGACAGTTGTCCATCGCATCCCATACGCCGTCGCCGTCGCCGTCGAGGGGACATCCCCTCGCGTCAACCTTGACCCCCGCAGGGGTGCCGGGACACATATCGATATCGTCCGCGACGCCGTCGCCGTCGCTGTCCTGGACCGAGCACGTTCCGATCCACGGCCACGGTCGGACGATGTAGCAGAGCGCCCTGCTGTCGGGTCGCTCCTTCCTCGCGGTGCGGTCGGCTTGCGCCGCCTGCGGGGCGAGAGCGGCGACGAGGAACATCACCGCGAGAACTGCGCACAGATACTTCATTCCGAGACCTCCAGATCTTCAATCCTTCTTACCGTCGCGAATCCGATCCGCTATTTTTTCTTCCGTATCAGGCCTATGATGAACAGAAGCACCACCGCTCCTATCACGGCCGTGATCAGCGAGCCGATCAGCCCGCCGCCGGTCGAGATACCGAGCAGCCCGAACAGCCAGCCGCCGATGACGCCCCCGATGATGCCCACGACGATGTTGCCAAGCACTCCGAAGCCGCCGCCTTTCATTATGCGGCCGGCGATCCATCCGGCCACACCGCCGATGATGATGAACCACAGGAAATTCATATCTCACCTCCTTCTGATCAATGAACAGGTCCTCCCGTGAAGACCGGCCGGCGGGCATCGCTCAGCGCGATCCGCCCCTTCACCGTTTCAGTTCCTCCCGCCTGCGACGCGGGGGTACACCCACCCCGCCAGGATCCCTCCGATGATCGGCGCCACCCAGAAGAGCCAGAGCTGCGCGAGTGCCCAACCCCCGGCAAAGAGCGCCGGACCGGTGCTTCGCGCCGGATTGACCGATGTATTCGTCACGGGGATGCTTATCAGATGAATGAGGGTCAGCGCAAGGCCGATCGCGATCGGCGCGAACCCCTTCGGGGCTCTTTCGTCGGTTGCTCCGAGGATGACGAACAGGAACATGAATGTCAGCACGATCTCGGCGACCAGCGCAGCGAGGAGCGAATACCCTCCCGGCGAGTGCGCTCCGTACCCGTTCGCGGCGAATCCGCCGACCTCGAACCCCGCCTTCCCAGAGGCGATCGCGTACAGGACCGCCGCGGCGGCGATCGCTCCGAGCACCTGGGCGATGATGTACGGGATCAGGTCCTTTCCGGGGAACCGCCCTCCGGCCCAGAGGCCGAACGACACGGCGGGATTGAAATGAGCGCCCGAGACGTGCCCTACGGCGTAGGCCATCGTCAGCACCGTCAGGCCGAAAGCCAGGGCGACGCCGGCGAAACCTATCCCGAGTCCGGGGAACGCGGCGGCGAGCACGGCGCTCCCGCACCCCCCGAAAACGAGCCAGAACGTGCCTATGAACTCCGCCCCGAACCGCCTGGACAGAGGCATGGCTCTCCTTTCCGCTGGGCTGCAGTGATTATCCCTGATCCCCCGTGATGCTTCGCGGCGATGAGGCGCACTCCCCACCCGGCCCCATGTCAGCCAGCTATTCGGGCAGTCTAGAACAATTCCCGGTAATTACAACGAAAATTTCCTGCTGGAAGCGGCAGCACGATCTGAACATCGCTGCCTCGGGAAAATCGCCGCCTCGTGAACATCGCTGCCTCATGAAAATCCTGCTGCCTCTCTGTTTTTTTCTTGACTGCATTCCGGGAGCGCTCCGCCCCGGCGCCGGTGTCCCGCCCCTCGCTGCGTCCCGTGCGCCTCATTCCTCGCGCCTGCCGCCCGATCTCCCCGATTCCGTTTTCGCGCTCGCCCTGCCCCCCCGATCGCGCCTCCACCGCGCCCCGGGCTCTTGCGAAAACCTCCGTGGTATACTGCTCGTGCGCATGGGGGGCGTGGGATGACCTTCGCCCGGAGGTGGGATGATGAAGACGACGAGTGCCCGTGCCGCGGTTCCAGAGAAGAGTCTACCGGGACGCTCTCTGCGGTCTCTCTCCGACCAGGAGCTGCTGCGCAGCCTCTGCCGGCTGCGGGAGAGAGAGAGAAAGACCCTTCTGAAGATCCTGATATATCTTCGCGAGATCGACCGGCGGCGGCTGTACCTGCCGCTGGGGTACCCGTCGCTGTTCGAGTTCTGCCTGCGGCGTCTGGGGTACTGCGAGCCGCAGGCGGGCAAGCGCATCGCCGTTGCCCGGTGCATCGGGGAGTTCCCGGGAGTCTACGAGCTTCTGGCCTCGGGGAAGACGACCTTCACCGCCGCGGCCATGATCGCGAGGATCATCACGGGGGAGAACGCGCAGGAACTTCTCTCGCAGATACAGGGGAAGACGGTGCGGGAGGTCGAGGGGATCGTGAGCCGGTACCGGCCGGGGCGGGCGATCAGGGAGCGGGTGCGGCCGGTGTGGGTGCGCACGGAGCTTCGGGTGCCCCTCCCCCCGACCGGCCGGGCGGCCCCCGGGGTCGCCGACCTGCCGGCGGGGGGAGCGGGGAGGGCATTGGCGAAGCGATCCACTCTCCACGTGGAGAGTGAAAAATCCCCCAAAACGGCGCATCGTACGTGTTCCCAAGCCGATACGCGTTGCCAGAATGACACCGGGCTGGCAGACTCTCTCGCCAATGCCGCAGGAGAGAGCGCGGTGCGGGGAGGAAGCGATACGCAGAGGGGTAATCATGCGCAGGGGGATAATGGGCAGGGGGAGAAGGGCCGGGCGGACTGCTGCACGGTCTTCGAGCAGCGCTTCAGGGTCGAGTTCGGTGTCGATCCGGGGTTTGTCGCCAAGCTCGAGCGGGTGCGTGCGCTGCTGTCAACGAAACTCCACCGGCGTCTGGAGCTGGAGGAGCTCTTCGGACTGCTCCTGGACGGGTATCTGCGGCAGCACGATCCCACGGAGCGGGCCGGAAGAAGAGAACGACGGGAGAAGAAGGGCCGGGAGAAGAGGAGCCTGGAGAACAAGGCCCGGGAACCGAGCCCCCCGGGGGCAGTTCCCGAACCAGTTGATGTCGGGAAGGATACCGGCGGGCGAGATCCCCGAGAGGGAGACCCTCGCGAGAGAGACGTCCGGAGGGACCCATGTGAGAGGAGCATCTGCGGGAATAACCCCCGGCACATCCCCGTGAAGATACGCGACGAGGTCTGGCGGCGCGACGGCGGCCGCTGCGCGTTCGTCTCCGCCTCGGGCAGGCGGTGCGGCTCGACCTGGGACCTCGAGGTCGACCACATCGTCCCCCTCGCCCGCGGCGGGGACGCCTCCCCCGGCAACCTTCGCCTGCTCTGCGCCGGGCACAACCGCCTCGAGGCCGAACGGGTCTACGGAAGGGAGCACATGGAGCGGTTCAGGGGGAGCTGAGC
>JAQVGR010000154.1 GCA_028696635.1 Candidatus Krumholzibacteriia bacterium
TGCAACTGGCTGCAGGGGCACAACGAGGACGGGATGTTCTCCGTGCTCGTCAGCCACGCCGGCGAGGCGGACCAGTGGAGCTCGTACGGCTCGACCGAGGAGCTGTGGTTCCCCGAGTGGGAGTTCGGCGGCGCGCCGTGGGAGAGCCTCGAGACGTACGAGAGGTTCTCGCCCCACAGGTACGCGGCCGAGTTCCGCACCCCGTGCCTCGTCGTCCACGGAGAGCATGACTACCGCGTGCCGTACAACCAGGGGCTTGAGTTCTTCACCGCCCTGCAGCGGCGCGGCGTCCCCTCGAAGCTCCTCTTCTTCCCCGACGAGGACCACTTCGTGCGCAAGCCGAAGAACGCCGCGCTCTGGTGGGCGACGCTCCACGAGTGGTTCGCGCAGCATCTCCAGTAACGGAGAGGCGCGAGGAGGCGGGCATACCCTCGGAAACCCGCGGAGGAACCGAGTGTTTTCTCGGGTATGCCCGCCTCCTCATCGAATACGCCGCCTGCATTCCCCGCTCCCACCCACTACTCATCTGAGAGAGGGAGAGGGGCATGCCCTCGGAAACCCCGGAGGAACCGAGGGTCTCTACGGGCATGCCCCTCTCCCGATCTCCGTGCCATAAAAAAACCGGAAAAGAGATCAGTCGAAAGGGTCACGCGGGCCACCACCTCAGAACCTTTTCCGGTTAACATCCGGTGTGTGCAGCGTCGCCGACGCTCTATGTGCGGACCGCAGTATTATACCACACCGCGCGATCTTTGCAACCGATTTCATGATGATGCGCTCGAAGGGCGATCGGCTCTCGCGGCGCGGCGGTCGCTTTCAGATCCTGATGATCCCCTCGCCGACCGGGACGACCGATCCGCAGACGCGCACGCTCTGCACGAGACCGCGGTCGCACCCGACCTCGACGATCAGCTGGCTCTTCCTGGCTATCTCGGTTCCCTGCTCTATCTTCAGCTCCACCTTCTGCGGGAATTTCAGGATCCGGGCGAGGTATCCGCCGAGCGCGCCTGCGGCGGACCCGGTCGCCGGGTCCTCCATCACCGCCACGGCGGGAGCGAAGAATCGCGCGTGGACGGCGATCTTTTTCCCTTCGACGCGGGAGAAGAGATAGATGCCGATCACCTTGTGCCGCGCGCAGACGCTGGCCGCCTCCTCCATGTTCAGCGCGGCCCCGGTCACGACCGCCGAGTCGCGCGCTTCGACGATGATGAAATCGAGGCCGTTCGAGACGACCCCTCCGCCGACGACGTCGAACGGTTTGATGCCGACGGCCCGCGCCGCCTCCTGCCTGTTCTGCAGCGCCGATCCGAATACCGGCAGCGGCTGGTTCATCACGAACCGGATCCACGACGACGTGACCTTGTCGACCTCGACGAGCACCGGCCCCGATCCGAGCTCGAGCACGATCGAATCCGGCTTCTTCCCCTTCGTGCGACGGTAGATGACATACGCCGTCCCGATCACCGGATGGCCTGCGAACGGCACCTCCTCGCCCGGCGTGAAGATCCGCACCTTCGCGTCGACTCCCTGCGCTCGCGACGGAAAAACGAAGGTCGTCTCCGAGAAGTTCATCTCCCGGGCGATGAGCTGCATCTGATTCCTGTTCAGCGAGCCAGGGGAGTGGAAGACGGCGAGCTGATTCCCGCCGAACGGTTTTTCGGTGAACACGTCGACATGTTCATACACGAGTTTTCGACTCATTTCCCGGTCCTCGCGTGAGGGGTTTGGCGCTTCTCCGGCCGCTATTGCGCCATCGTATCAGAAGAACGCGAGAGGCGAAAAGCGAAAACTCCCCGGATCGGGCAACCGGCGGTATTACAATATGTTAACCGGCACCGCGACCGCCATCGGGGACGTCCCCGGCCGAATGCCGCTTGTCGGCGCCCGCCGCGTGAAGGTATATTCCCCCCTGACAGGAGACACTGTGCACCAGGACCCGTGGAGGTGACCCGGAATGATAGAACGTTCCTGCGCGACACTCATGCTCGCACTGCTCATCGCCGCCGCCGTTCCCGCCGGTTCCCCGGCCGGGGAGGCCGGAAAGCCCGCTTCCAACCCGACGGTGGTCATAAAGACCAACCTCGGCGACATCACGGTGGAGCTCTATCCCGACAAGGCGCCGATTACGGTGAAGAACTTCCTCGGCTACATCGAGAAGAAGTTCTACGACGGCACGATCTTCCACCGCGTCATCGACGGCTTCATGATACAGGGCGGAGGATTCATGCCCGACATGACGCAGAAGGAGCCCGGCCCGCCGATCAAGAACGAAGCGTCGAACGGCCTCAAGAACGAGCGGTACACGATCGCGATGGCGCGCACCAACATCGTCGACAGCGCGACGGCGCAGTTCTATATCAACGTCGCCGACAACGCGGGGCTCGACCACAAGGACACGACCCCCCAGGGGTACGGGTACGCCGTCTTCGGCAAGGTGATCGCGGGGACCGACGTCGTCGACAGGATCAGGGCAGTGAAGACCGCGACGAAGGGAATGTACAAGGACGTTCCCGTGAAGCCGGTGGTGATCAACAAGATCAGGATCCTCGAGATCGGGGAAGAGTGACGGACCTGCCCGCCTGAGCACGGGGGGCGGGGTCAGAGAGGCAGCCAGACGGAGAACTCGGCGCCGCTCCCCACTTCGCTTCTGCAGAAGAGACGGCCGCCGTGGCCGGCGATGATCCTCTGGGACACCGAGAGGCCGAGCCCCAGGCCCCGCACCTGCGAGACGGCCGAGTTGGAAGCCCGCCGGAACGGCTCGCAGATCTCGCCGATCTCCCCGGGCGGAATCCCCCTGCCGTCGTCCCTGATGCGAAGGACGAGCCACGGCCCTCTCGGGTGCGGCCTGAGCACGACGGCATGCGCGCTCCCGCCGGGCGACGGATCGCCGCTCGCGGCCGGCGGGGGGCTCTGCGTCGCGATCTCGATCCCGTCGCCGGCGCCGGGCGGCTCATCGCAGACGCGCATCGAGATCTCGATGAATCCTCCGCGCTCGACCGAGGCGATCGCGTTATCGACCAATGCCCGCAGTGCTATCTTCATCTTCGAGGCGTCGATCGGCGCCTCGCGGTTTCCCGCGCGATCTTCGACGCGAACGGTGATCTCGCGCTCCTCGAACTCAGGGATCATCTCCCGGCAGATATCCTCGACGATAGCGGAGACATCGACAGGCTGCAGATCGAACGATCGGCCGCTGAGATCCATCTCGTTGAGCGAGAGGATCTGCTCGACCTTGTCCTGCATGCGCGTGACGGCGTCCCTGGCCATGTCTATCAGCACGGTATTGCCGGGCTCCTCGGCATCCAGCGACCAGAGACTGCTCTTGATGACGGTCAGCGGGGTCCGCAGCTCGTGCGAGGTGTGGCTGATGAACTCCCTCTTGACCTTCGCGAAGGCCTCCGCATCCGCCTTGGCCCGGACGGCCTCCTGGTAGAGGAACGCGTTCCGCAGCGTTATGGCGGCGACCTGCGTAATCATGCGCAGGAGCTCGACGTCGAAGACGGTGAACCCGTCGCCGCTGATCTTCCCGCCCAGGAGGATGCATCCGACCGGTCCGGCCGGACCGCCCAGAATGCAGGCGTACCGGAGCCCGCCGCGTTCGACCGCCTGCTGCAGCCCGGGATCCTCGCCGGCGCCGGCGCCGGTGAAGAAATCCCCGATCGGCGCGGGAGAGGCGCTGCGCCGGATCCAGCCCGTGAACGCCGATTCGGCCCCGAACCGGCGCGGGGCCTTCGAGGCGGCCATGCCGATCGAGTGATACAGCTCGAATCCGCCGCGCTCGCCGATCACATAGAATGCGATGCGCTCCAGACCTATCTGCCCGGCGAGCGTCATCAGGAACAGCCTGATGATCACGTCGGCGTCGAAGGTCGAACCGAGCTTCTCGAAGAGCCGGAACAGCGCCTCGAACGCGCTGTTCTTGCGTTCGAGCGTCCGTTCGAGCTCGCGCAGCCTCGATCGATCCTCGCCGACGTCGTATCCGGAGCCGGTCTTCGTCATGCACCCGCCGTGCCGCCGGGGCGGCTCAGGCCTTCGCCTCCTCGGCGTCGAGTATCTTGAAGAAATCCTGGAGGTTGAGCAGCTTGAGGACCGACATGACCTTGTTGGAGATCCCGGCGAACCACACCTCGCCGCCCTCGTCGCGGATCGTCGAGACCATGCCGAGCAGCATGCCGACACCCGCGCTGGAGATGAACGGCACATGCTCGAAATCGAGCACGATGCTCAGCAGCCGCTTCTCGATCAGCGAGGCGAGCAGGGTCTCCATCGCAAGCGCGCCCTTCGAGTCGAGATCGCCGCTCAGCTCGATCCTCTTGACGCCGTCGCGGAACTCGACCGGCTCCCCGATTTCGAACGTCATCATCTTCTTCTCCTGTTCCGGCTCGATGTCTTCCGACATCGCCCTGTTGAAGTACACCCGGTTGTATCCGTTCTTTCGCTCGTACCGGAACGAGCTGTGCATGCGGCGGAGCAACATCAGGCCGAGGCCCTTGTGCATGCCGCTGTCGAGATACTGATCCAGATCGAATTCGCCGCCTTCCGTCGGGTCGAATCCGATTCCCTTGTCGACGATCGAGACGCACAGCGAGTCGCCCGCCCGCTCGAGGGTTGTCTGTATCCAGGTTTTGCCCTGATTCGCCAGCCCGTGTTCGACGATATTCGAGAGCAGCTCGTGCACGCTGAACCGCACGTCGAACGCCTTCGGCCCGGGGAATCCCAGCACCACCGCGGTCAGGTAGGCGATCCGCGCCGCCACGGTCACCATCTCGTGCGTCGCCGGGATGAAGATCGAGTACCTGCGCTCGTCGCGCTCGTCGCGCAGGAGCAGCAGGCGCGCTCCCTGCGATATCACCACGTACTCGAACTCTCCGGCCGGCGCCTGCCGGGGAGCGGCCGGGGCCGTGCGGAGAACCGGGTTCGTCAGCAGGAGCGCGTCGAGGCTGCGGGCGACGGGGGGATCCACGCGTCCGCATCCGTGCAGGGTGATCGAGCCCACGCCGCAGTCCGCCGACGCCTCGAGCAGGCTGATGACCTGCCCGGGCAGGGAAGGCCCGCAGCGAGGATCGCACCGCACGGTGATATCCATGCCCGGTATCTCGAGCCACTCGAGGATCATCGTTCTGTCTTCTCTCTCACGCATCGACCGGCACCGCTTCCGCCGTCCTCGCACCGCCGCCGGCTCGCTGTGAGGCGGGCGCGGGAAGGAGGTTGATCGCCAGCATGGTCAGATCGTCGCTCTGCGGGGCGTCTCCCCTGAACTCGTCGAGAGCCGCCGCGATCCGGACGAGCGCCGCCTTCGAACCGGCGCTCGATGTATCCTCAAGGATGCGCCGGACCCGCTCGAACCCGAACTCCTCGCCGG
>JAQVGR010000155.1 GCA_028696635.1 Candidatus Krumholzibacteriia bacterium
TCGGATACCAGCATATCGATATGTAGCCGTCGAGGTTGACGGCGTAGACGCCGCGAGGTGCCGAGGGAGGGCAGTCCGCTGGGACCTCCCTCGGCACGTATACGATCGTCTCTTTCTGTTCGCAGGACGAAACGAACGTAAAGCTCGCGATCAGGAATGCTGCAAGAACTTGGGGTGCCGTATTCATTACTCCTGCTCTCATCGTGCCGACACAGAAACGCAACCGGCGTGCCACAGTCGCCGGACAACGTGCGCGCGAATGAGAATCTCCTCGATCGCGCCTGCAACAGATTGCACGGGAAAGAATTGCGATCCGGTCTCTCAACGGCCGACTGCGTCGCGGGCCGTGTCGAGAGGGGGGAGGATCGCCGAAGACTGTCACCGTCGCTCTACATGATTGTCCCTCAAAGAGGACAAGCAGGGGGGCGATCAAGAACGGCGGACATGGATATCAAGGATTCATCGGGGAGCTCCGTCCATAACGGACGGCTCAGGGTAACTCGGGGCAAAGAAATACGTCAGGGGCACCAGATGCGAGCAACGGAGGGGGGAGCTCCGTCCATAACGGACGGCTCAGGGTAACTCGGGGCAAAAAAATACGTCAGGGGCACCAGATGCGAGCACCGGAGGGGATGTCCATACTCGCGTTCCTATGGATCTCGCCATTCCTTAGGTCTCTCGTACCCCTGACCTTTGCATTATACGACGACACGGGGATGGGTCGTCAACAAAAAAATTACCCGTAAGGTATTTTGTTCCGGATAAAAAAATGCCCGGAGAGACGCTCGAATTTCATTCCCAAGAGACCCCACCTGTACCCTATTTAAGCTTCAAAGAGAGCTTACGGGATTGAAATTTTCACGTCTCTCCGGGTTCGCCACTTCCCATTCGCCAACCGATACCGGAGATATGACAAGGCAAGCATCGTTCCAAAACGCATCCGGCCCACCTGCCCTCCAATTCATATAAATGATTATATAACAATTTGTTATAATGCGTCATTATTGCGGTATACCTTATGGCCCGTCGCCTTTTCAGTCTCCGTATAAAGGGGTTTTATACGCTCCGCGGTCCGACCGGAACCGACTCGAAATAAAAGGCTTGGAAAATCAACAGGATTGTCCCGGCCTGCGGCCCCGCCGGCTGCGCCGCCCGCCTGACCGCGAACTGCCCGCCGGCCGCTCCGACTAAGTGCCGGATTTTCCCTCTTTTTTTTCGGAACGTCGCAGCGCCGGACGCGAACCGGCCCTCTCGCGCTATGACCGGATTGTCCGTTGAGAGAGGTTAATCGGGGCGCCGCAGATCGAAATCGCGGATCTTCTTGAGAAGCGTCGGGTAGCTGATGCCCAGCTCGGCCGCGGCGGCCTTCCTGTTCCATGCGCTCTTCTCGAGCGCCTTGTCCACCAGGCGCCGCTCGAGATCCCTGACCATCTCGGGAAGCGATCCGTCCGGCTGTCCGGAGCCCGGATCGCGTCCGGCGGGATCCGAGAACAGGAGGGCGGGAGTGATCACGCTGTTCTCCTCGGCAAGGATCACCGCTCTCTTGATGATCTTCCCGAGCTCGCGCACGTTCCCGGGCCATCCGTAGCCTCGCAGGCTCTCCATCGCCTCGTCGCTGAATCCCATCGTCTTCTTTTCCATCGTCGCGCAGCACCGCTCGAGGTAATGTCGCGCGAGAAGCGGAATGTCCTCCGGACGCTCGCGCAACGGGGGGATCGTCAGCGGGAAATCGTTGATCCGGTAGTAGAAGTCCTCCAGCATCCTTCCCTCGCGGCAGAGCCTGAGCAGATCGACCTTCGAGGCGAAGATGATGCGCACGTCGACGCTCCGCATCTCATTGCTCCCGATCGGCCTGATCTTGCTCGTGTCGAGGAACTGCAGCAGCTTTCCCTGGATCGGCAGCGGGGCCTTGCCTATCTCGTCGAGGAAGATCGTGCCGCCGTCCGCCTCGGCGAGAAGCCCCTTCTTGTCGCTCACCGCGCTGGTGAACGATCCCTTGACATGCCCGAAGAGCTCGCTCTCGAGCAGCGTCTCGGGGAGGGCCGCGCAGTTGACATGGACGAACTTGCCCGCCCGGCGGCGGCTCATCCCGTGTATCGCCTCGGCAATCAATCCCTTGCCCGTGCCGGTCTCCCCCATCAGCAGAACCGTCGAATCGCTGGACGCGACGCGCCCGGCGAGATCGATGACCCTGAACATCCGCTCGCTGCAGGTGATCACCTCGGTGAATCCCTCGCGCCCCGCATCGGCCGTATCCGCCGCCATACCCGAAGCGGTCCCTCGGATCAGGAACTCGATGAATCCGGCGTAGGTGGAGACGACCTCGAAGATCGAGCCGACAGGCGACACCCCCGAAGTCTTCTCGGACTGGAAGAAGAGCAGTCCGATCGGGGCCCCGTCGCGGCAGAGCGGATGGAAGTACGCGGGGGCGGAGCCGCCGGGGAGATCGCCGACGATCTCCCGCACGCGCCGGTCATTTGCGGCGTCGGTGACGAGGAACCGTTCGGCCGCGTCCGCTCCGGAGCGCGCGAGCATCCAGGCGGTGATCCTGCCGGCCTGCTGCTCGCCGAGCCCCCGCCGGGCGAGAACCAGCGCGTCGGAGCCGCGTCCGTTGCCGAGCGCGACGAAGCCGTGCCCCGCGGTCAGCCTGCGCATGAGATCGTGGAGAATGTAATCGAGATACGAGCGGAGCTGCGGATCGTGGATATAGGCGCCGCCCATCGCATCTGTTCTTCTCTCGCCCCCGGCAGCCTGGGTCTCGGACCCCGCCGCGGTCGATTCGACCTTGCGGCGCATCCGCCGGATGCGGCGCAGGAGGTTGCGATCGCGCAGCTCCTCGGCGAGCCGCTGCGCGTCGTAGAGATGGAGCAGGCATTCGTCGCGGTTTCCGAGTACTTCCTCTATGCGCGAAAGCAGGAAGTGCCCGGCGGCCAGATCGGGATATTCCTCGGTGCGCTCGAAGAACGGTATCGTCTCGGCGACCAGCTTCCTCGCGAGAACGCCGGACCGGCGGTCTTCATTGCGCAGCAGCAGCTCGCCGAGGATCATCCCTGAACGGTGCGCCTCGTAGGGGTTGTTCATCGACAGGAATGTCGTGATGCTTCCGTTGATCCGCTTCTGGGCCTCGTCTTCCCCTCCCTGGATCGCCAGCGCCTGGCCTATCAGCCGCTCGACGTAGCCGACCTCGTGCATCTCGCCGCACTTCGCGCAGGTCTTCAGCGCCTTCTCGCCGAGCGAGAGAACCTCGTCGGCCTGCCGGCGTGCGAGGAAGACCTGCATCATCCGCCGCTGGACCTCGGCGACGATGTCGCCCTCGGAATTGTGTGCGAGAGCTGACTTGAGCGAGATCGTGTAGTTCTCGACCGCTCCCTCGAGATCGCCCTTCTCGAACATCAGGTCGCCTATGAACTCGTCGGCCAGCGCGATCTCGCGCAGGTAGCTGCGCCGCTCGGCGAGCACGCGCGCCTCGAGCAGGTGTTTCTCGGCGGACAGGAGGTTTCCGATCCGCGTCTCCTTGACGCCGAGCATCAGCGTCGCGCGGGTGTACTTGAGGTCGTCGCCGATGCGGCGGGCCATGTCGCGGGCGGCGCAGAACGAGCTCTCCGCGCTGGCGAACTCGCGCTTCTTCAGGTGCACGATCCCCATGTTGAGCGAGACCCTGACTCGATGCTGCGTCAACCCGACTTCGTCGCAGATCTCGAGCGCCCGGCCGAGGAACTGCAAGTCCCTGCCCCAGCGGCAGGCGTCCTTGTGGAACAGGCCGAGGTTGTTGAGCACGTACGATTCCCCGACCATGTCGCCTATCCGCCGGTAGGAGGAGAGCGCGTCGAGGAAGTACTGCTCCGCCTCGTCCTGCCGGCGCAGCCGCGCGTAGCAGTTGGCTATGAGCAGCTGCGTGTTCGCCACTTCGTGGTGCTCGTCGCTCGTGCGCAGGGCACGGTAGGCCGAGCACGCCTCGCGCAGGGCGCGCTTGATGTCTCCGCGGTCGTAGGTGATGATGCCGCGGCGGCAGGCTATCGTGCCGCGCCCGATGGCGTCCTCCTCCTCGCAGTGGGAGGCGGCGCTGTCGAGAAACGACATCGCCTCGCGCAGCATCCCCTTCTTCCGGTAGCAGTCGCTGATCTTCTGGTAGAGACGGACGAGGTCAGCAGAGGGCCCCTCGGCCTGGACCTTCCGGAGGGCCTTCTCGTAGTACTCGAGGGCTACGGAGTAGTTCTCCGTAGACAGGTGCATGTCGCCCAGCTCCTCCTCGGAACCGGCCGACTTGTATTTGTGCCCGTGCTGCTTCTTCTCGTACTCGAAGCTATCGTTACCTTCCGGGCTGTCAGGCATCGGTTTCTCCTGATGGCGAATGGCGAATCGACCTAGTAAGCCCGTTAAGCGAACATCACTGCATGAACGATTGGTACCTGGATCCTGAACCGAACTGATCCCAGCTCCCGCCGGTGAGACCGGTGGTGCGCTTGTTGTCGGCGTCAGGCCCCAGTTTTTCGTCCCTGCCGTTGGCGTAATCGTCGGCGTCGCCGCCCAGCCTCTCGTCAACGCCCGTATCGATACCCTGCAAATCCACTACCCCGTGCGCGTGAGCTCTCAGGAAGTTGGCGATATAGTACGAGAGCCACTGGGATACTGCCGAGGCGCGCTCGCCGGCTACCGGCATGGCGGATACGGTGGATACGGTCGCTGCTGAGAGTGCCGCCACAATGGCAAGAACGACTACCGTTCTTTTCATGGCCACAACTCCTCTCGGGGCGCCGCCGCCCTCTGATACCCATCTTCCCTGAACACCCTCAACATAAACATATGGCCGATAGGAGCCTCTGTCAAATGGGAATGAGCGAAATAGGCAATAAAAATGTGGGGTTAGCAGATTTGTCGAAAAATTTTCAACATATACCGCGCACGTTATAAGATATAGGGGAATATACCTGTTTTATCATTCATCGCTGTCGCGATCGCCCTTCGTGTCTATGCGGTATTTCTCGAGTTTCTTGTAGAGGTTGCTGCGCTGCATCCCGAGCTGGCGGGCCGTACGCGAGACGTTGCCGTTGTTCTCCCTCAGTTTCTTTATGAGAAACTCGCGCTCGGTGATGTCCCTGAACTCCTGGTAGCTCTGCAGGCTGAACGGATCCCTGAGAATATCCTCCTCGCGGGTGGGAACCATCGCCGGCAGGTCCCCCGCCCCTATCGTCTCGCCGGGGACGAGGATGCAGAGGCGCTCGATCAGGTTTCGCAGCTCGCGCACGTTCCCCGGCCAGGGATAAACGGCCAGCCGTGAGAGCGCGGCCTGGTCGAACCGCTTCGCCGCCGTTCCGAGCTCCTGCGCCACCTGATCGAGGAAGTAT
>JAQVGR010000156.1 GCA_028696635.1 Candidatus Krumholzibacteriia bacterium
GCCTTCTTCTCGGCGCGTGTCAGCTTGGGTTTCTTTTGCTCGTGCTCCACCTCCTCCTCGGGTTCCTGCCTGCGCCGCCGTGTCGCCTGGTACTCTTTCCCGTCGCGGCCGATGCGGGTTGAGGATATAACCGTTATATCCTCGTTCTTCATGGCGGATACAAACGGCTGCGAGACACCGCATATCTCTGCGATCTTAATCGCTGGCGTCTTCGGGAACTCCCGCAGCGCGAGCTCCACGGCCCGGCGCTTGTCCGCGTTAGTCCGCCGGTGCCCGTGCGCCGCGTTCGCCCCGAGAGCGTGCCGCAGCGCGTCCACCCGCCCGCCCGGCCGCAGGTCCGCCTCCACGAGCCGCGCCGATGCCGCAAGGGCGGGCGGTACTGTGCCCGCCAGGGAGCACAATTTCGACACAATGGCGGTTCGAGGGAAAAGAAAAAGGGCCGGGCAACTTGCCCAACCCCTTGTTAGTCTGTTAATTGAAAAAGGCGGCAACCGGATTCGAACCGGTGAATAACGGTTTTGCAGACCGTCGCCTTACCACTTGGCTATGCCGCCATGAAAAAAATGGAGCGGGAAACGGGGTTCGAACCCGCGACCTCAACCTTGGCAAGGTTGCGCTCTGCCAACTGAGCTATTCCCGCTCGCTTCCGTTTCGCATGATTATAAAAACGCCGTTATGGCGTTGTCAACCTCATTCCGACGCGGCCGCGCGCCCGTTCGTAGAGGGCGACGTATTCACGTGCCGAGTTCTCCCAGGAATGGTCCTCCCGCATGATCCTCGCCCGGACCTCCCTCACGCGCTTCGAATCCCCGAAGAACTTGACGGCTCGCCGCACGGCATCGAGCAGCGCTGAGGGTGTATATTCCTCGAAGGTGAATCCGTTTCCTCCGGAGCCGGTGTCGAGATCGGTGATCGTGTCCCGCAATCCTCCCGTCGCCCTGACGATCGGGACGGTGCCGTACCGCAGGCTGTACATCTGGTTGAGCCCGCACGGCTCGTACCGGGACGGCATCAGGAAAAAATCGCTTCCGGCCTCGACGAGATGGGCGAGGCGATTGTTGAACTCGAGCCGTACTCCGAACCGTTCCGGATGCTCGGATGCCATCTCGGTATAGAGCTCGTGGTACTTCTGCTGCCCGGTGCCGAGGATCGCGAATTTCACGCCGAGCTCCATCAGACGGGGGAAAGCCTCGGAAAGGATATCGAATCCCTTCTGATCGACGAGCCGGGACACGATCCCTATCACCGGCTCCTTACCCGGAGAGAGACCGAACGCTTTGAGCAACTCCCGCTTGTTTTCATGCTTACCCGCCTGATCGTCCGCCGAGAAACGGGCAGGCAGTAGCTGATCGGTTGCCGGGTCCCACTCCTTCGTATCGATCCCGTTAAGGATCCCCACCAGATCGTCTCTGCGGTAACGCAGAACCCCCTCGAGGCCGTAGCCGTACTCGTCCGAGGTGGTGATTTCCTCGGCATAGCTTCTGCTGACCGTGCTGACCAGCCCCGAGAACATCAGCGCCATCTTCATCACGTTGACCCTTCCCCAGAACTCGAACGGGCTCATCGGCTTGAACAGCCTGGGATCGAGCCCCGCCAGCGGAAGGAAATCGGGCTCGAAGAGCCCCTGATAAGCCAGGTTGTGGACGCTGAACACCGTCCCCGCCCCTTGGAAGGCCACGTCAGGGTCGTCCTCCACGGCGAGGTAGACCGGAATCAGGCCGGCATGGAAATCGTTGCAGTGGATCACGTCCGGACGCATGCCGAGGCGGCGCATCGCGGCAATGACCGCGCGATTGAAGAAAACCGTCCGCTCGTCCTCGTCGGCGAACCCCTCCCCTTCTTCGGTCGTATAGATCCCCGGCCGTCCGTAAAAATGTTCGTTCTCGACGAACCAGACCGTGATCCCGGTGCCCGGTTTCGTCGCCCGCGCAAGCCCGAACGGCACCTCTCTACCGCCGACCTTCGCCGAAAGCCCCCCGGCGCCGGCTTTCTCGCGGCGGATGCCGAACTTCTTCCTGTCTATCGAGGCGTACAGGGGGGTGAAGACGGTGATGTCGCACCCGAGCTTCTCCAGCTCGTCCGGAAGCGCGCCCATGACGTCGGCCAGTCCGCCGACCTTCGAGAACGGCACGATCTCCGTGGTCACGATCGCGGCGGTAATTCTATCGGAGGTCATCGCTGTTCCTCTACCTTCTGCTGCAGTTGAGCGTTCGTCTCACCGCAGGTGAGATCGACGTTGCGCAGCGCTTCCGCCGCATCCTCGGGCGGAGTCGGGTTGATGTAGAAACCGCTTCCCCATTCGAACCCCGCCACCTTGGTCAGCTTGGGCATGATCTCGAGGTGCCAGTGGTAGTAATCGAGGTCGGGGGTCTTGCAGGGGGCTGTGTGAATTATGAAATTGAACGGGGGCGCGTCGAGCACCGCCTCGAGGCGCGCGAGGACCGATTTGAGGATCTCTGCGAGGGAGGGAAACCAGTCGGCGGTCGTCTTCTCGAAGGCAGAGACATGCTCGCGCGGGAGGATCCACGATTCGAAGGGGAATCGCGAGGCGAACGGCGCGATCGCTATGAAATGATCGTTCATCGATATGACTCTCTTCTGCTCCCTGATCTCATGCTTGAGGATATCGCAGAAGATGCACCGCTCCTTGAGGTTGTAATGGAACTTGGCCCCTTCGAGCTCCTCGATGGCGCGCTTGGGGATGATCGGTGTGGCGATCAGCTGCATGTGTGAGTGCTCGAGCGACGCCCCAGCCTCCTCCCCCCAGTTCTTGAATATGAGGATGTACCGGAAGCGCGAATCCTTCTTGAGATCGATGCAACGGTCGCGAAGCGCCCACAGGATGCTTTCGATGTGCTCTTTGGGAAGGTGATGGATGTTCTTGCTGTGATCGGGGGATTCGATGAGAACCTCATGCGCGCCGACCCCCCGCATGATGTCGTAGATCCCGTCCCCGCGCTTGTCGAGGTCACCCTCTATCTGAAGGGCGGGGAATTTGTTCGGCACCACGCGCACCTTCCACCCGGGGGTGTTCGGCGCCGTGAGGGGGTCGCGGTAGGCGAGCACCTCGGGGGGCGTCTTGTCCTCGTTCCCGTTGCAGAAGGGGCAGAATCCTCCGCGGGACGGTCTCTTCTCCATCTTGAAGTCGAGGGGGCGCTTGCCCCTCTCCGTGGAGATGATCACCCAGCGCTCTATGATGGGGCTCTTGCGAAGCTCAGGCATGAGACGCCGTGCTCCTTGCAGTCCGTTCAGCGGACGGTTCTGACGGTGGTACGTACGATCCAGCAGTCGGGGTACGTCTGTGCCAGCGTCGTCCGTGCGGCCGACGCCTCTTCTCTCGTGGAGAAATCCCCCGCCCGCACCTTGTACAACCCTTCTTCGAACTCTATATACGCAGCAAGACCCGTACCCGCCATTACTTTTTTCTGCATCTCCCGAGCCGCATCAAGGCTGCCTGAGGCGAATACCTGGATCCGGTATCCGAGATCGTACTGGGCGTCCGCGGCGGGCCGCTCCGCCTCCTCGACCCGGAAGGTGTCGGGGCGCACAGGTTCGATGTCCTCTTCCACTTTCCGCGCGGGTCCGCTCTCGACAGGCATCTCCTCTTCCAGATCGTACGGCTTCTGCTGCCCGGCGGCGGGGATCTCCTCGGCCGGGCGGGTCTGCTGCGGGACCTGCTCGTCAGCGGGACGGGGAAGCGCCGGCACGGTGCCGGTAGGAGCGCAGGCGCCGAGCGCCGCCATCAGAAGCGCGGGAATCGCGGCGCCTGCAAGGATCCTCATGAGTCCGTTCTCTCGCATCATCGCATCGCTCCCGGTCTACTGGTCATAAACTGCGCAACTGTCTATCAGATGCTCTCCGCAGTGTCAACAGAATTTGCCCGCCCGCTGCGCCTTCCCCGTTCGGCTGCGAGACCGAGGTAGAGCTTCTCGAGCCGCAGCGCCGCGTCATCCCACAGGTATTCCTGTTCGACGCGTTTTCTCCCCTCTGCTCCCATCCGCTCGAGCTCTGCGACCGGCAACTCCGCCATCCGCACCAGCGAACTCGCAAGATCCCGGGCATCCCCCGCACGGAACTGCATCCCGATCCCTCCAGCCACCTCGAGGTTCTCCGGAATGTCGCTGACGAGGACGGGGCGTCCGTGCCCCATCGCTTCGATCAGCGAGATCGGCAGCCCCTCGACAAGCGAGGGCAAGACGTAGAACGCGCAGTGAGCGTAGAGCTCCTCGAGTAGAGGACCGCTGATGAATCCCGGCAGCACGACGCGCTCGTCGGCCATCTCTCGGATCCGCTCTCCGTAGCGCTCCTCGAACCGCGCGTCGCCGACTATTACGAGGCGCAGATGTGGCGGCGCCTCCCGAAACGCCTCGATCAGCGTGTGAAATCCCCGCTCGATTATGAAACGGCCGACGCTGAGGATGTACTTCCCGGGCTCTACTCCGAGCCGATCGAGCGATTGTCCGGCTGGCCGTGCCGCGATGGAGGTTCCGTTCGGAATGTACGCGACCGGGTGGCCGTAGCGGCCGCCGAGCTGATCGGAGATCAGCCTCGATACGGCCACCGCCGCGTCCGTGTGCAGCACGGCGCAGCGCTCTCCGAGGCGCAGCAGCCTCTTGGCGAGGGGTCCCCACTTGCTCTGGCGGTAATCGAGGGCGTGAATCGTCGCCACTATTCCGACCCCCCGACGTCGGGGAATCCGGCTGAAGAGCGCCGGGCCTATCCCGTGGAAATGGACGATATCGAACCCTCCCAGCCGGGCGGCCATGCTCGCCAGCAGGCAGTTCACGCCGGAATCGAGGTTCTTCGTCGGTATCGTGGGAAGGGTCCGGATGCGCACCCCTTTCCAGCTCCCCGCCCCGCAGAACTGCGCCCGTCCGAACACTGTGACGCGGTGCCCGCGCCTCACGAGGCGCGTCGAGATCTCCTCGACGTGCTTCTCGATACCCCCGAAGCCGGCGGGTATCCCTTTCGCTCCGATCATGGCGATATCGAGGGTACGGCGCTGTTCCATCATACCGTCCGCTTCGCCGGTCCCGGCGTCCCTCACGCGGTTACCCCGCGCCCGGTGAAGATCCGCAACCAGTTCGAGAAGATCCACCGGGCGGCCCTGTCGGGTCGCCGGCGCATCGAGCTCCGTGCGGTGCATATCATCCAGCACGGCATGGAGCACCTGTCGACCGCCAGGCGTGCCGAGTCGGCCGCGCTTCCGTTCCATATCTCCCCGAACGTCGACTCGAGCAGGTTCCCCATCGGGCGTTCGAGCGTCAGGCACGGAAATATGCTTACTTCGGGATCCATGAAGAACGAATCCCTTCCCGCCCGGCAT
>JAQVGR010000157.1 GCA_028696635.1 Candidatus Krumholzibacteriia bacterium
GGAAAGCAGGACGGCTGCGGCGGGGGTGTTGAAGATCCCACGACGAGGGATCAGGCGCCGCGGCGGGCCGGTCCTTTCGTCAGGCTTCGGACCGGGAGATCCCCTCGTTGAGGCTCCCCGTGCGGAATCCCCTCAGGTCTACGGCGACGTACGCGAAGCCGAGCCCCTCGAGGCGCTTCAGTATCGTTTCGCGCATCTCCGGCTCCAGCGTTCGCGCGACCATATCCGGCTCGACCTCGATCCGCGCGAGGCCCCCGTGGTGGCGGACCCGGCACTGGGCGAACCCGAGCGAGCGAAGCAGGTCCTCCGCCCTGTCGATCCGCAGGAGCTTCTCTATCGTGATCGGTTCCCCGTACGGGACGCGCGAGGCGAGGCAGGCCGTCGACGGCCGGTCCCAGCCCGGCACCCCGCGCCCGCGCAGCAATTCCCTTATCTCCTCCTTGACGAGCCCCGCATCGAGGAGGGGGCTCAGGATGCCCAGCTCCCTGACCGCCCGCATCCCCGGCCGGTAGTCGCCGCTGTCGTCGGCGTTGCTCGCCTCCATCACGCAGGAGAGCCCCTCGCGCCGCGCGATCTCCAGTATCTTCGAGAAGAGGTGACGCTTGCAGAAATAGCAGCGGTCGACGGGATTGGCGCAGAACCGTTCTATATCGTCCAGATCCACGTCCACCGTGATGTGCCGGGCGCCGATAAGGGCGGCCGCTTCCGCGGCGGCGTGCAGCTCATGCCTCGGCATGAACGGCGCCGCGACGGTCACGGCGAGCACGCGTCCCTCGAGAACCTCGCTGGCCACCGAGAGCAGCAGGGTCGAGTCGACCCCGCCGGAGAACGCGACCGCCGCGCTGCCGCAGCGCTCGACGATCTCGAGCAGCCGGGAAAGTTTGCCCTGCAGGTCGCTCATGCGCGGCTCCGTTTCTCAGGGGCGGGGAGGTTTCTCCCAGGCCGGCGGCGGGGCTGAATCCGGCTGGGCGGCCTCCTGCCGGGGAGGCGCGGGAGACCCGGTCCCGGCGGCGTCCGGCCCGGGGATCTCCGCCGCGCTGGGCTCGGAGGGCGGATCCTCCCGAAGACTGGCCGGGACGGCGCCGTAGCGGATCCGGTGCTTCGCCCGCAGGTGGTCCTCGTAGTTCCTGCTGAAGAGATGGCGCCCCGTGCCGTCGGCGACGAAATAGAACTCGCCCGTGTTCCGCGAGGGGGAGACTGCGGCGAGCAGCGCCGACTTGCCGGGGCTGCAGATCGGCCCCGGCGGCAGGCCCCGCACCCGGTAGGTGTTGTACGGCGAGTCGACCCTGAGATCCCGCAGCCGGAGCGCCCGCCGCACGCCCCCGAGGGAGTACGCGACGGTCGGATCGGCCTCCAGGCGCATCCCCGCCTCGAGCCGGTTGTGATAGACCGCGGCGATACGCGGCATCTCGGAGTCGAAGACCGCCTCGG
Organism: Candidatus Krumholzibacteriia bacterium; assembly: GCA_028696635.1. Taxonomy (GTDB): domain Bacteria; phylum Krumholzibacteriota; class Krumholzibacteriia; order Krumholzibacteriales; family Krumholzibacteriaceae; genus JAQVGR01. The sequence continues at coordinate 1,432 of JAQVGR010000157.1, forward strand.
CCTGGACGATCGAGGCGAGGGTCACGATATCGCCGAGCTCCATGCCGGTCGAATCGGCGGCCGGGGCCACCATGAGGGAGTAGACGTCCCGGAACCGCCGCACCATCCGGCGCGCAGCCTGCTCCGCAGTCACTGGCCACGAGAAGAGATACGTGTCGGGAAAGAGATACCCCTCGAGCGACGGCGCGCGTATGCCGAGCGCCGCGGCGAACCTCTGGTCCCGGGCGATCGAGTCGAAGGCCGCCGAGTCGATCTCGGCCTGCCGCTCCATGACGGAGGCGATCTCGGCGATGTGGAGCCCCTCGGGGACCACGACGCGCCAGAATTCGACCTCGCCCCTGACGAGTTTGCCGAGGATCCGCCGCACGCTCTCCCCGTGCCGGAAAAGGTATCGTCCCGTCCTGATGTCGTCCTCGCGTCGGGTCAGCCAGGCGGCCCAGCGGAAGAGACCGGGATTGCTGAGGATCCCCTGCTCGACGAGCAGGTCGCTGACCTGGGCGAAGGTCATCCCCGGCGCGACCTTCACCTCGATCCTCGTGGCGTCGGCATGGCCCGTGTCGCGGCAGTAGAGCCAGCTGAAGTGAACGGCGGCCAGAAAGAGCGCCGCCGCTATCAGCGCGACCGTCATCGACGCGTGTTTCATCCACCGCTCCGCTCGTCGAGGTATCCCTGCAGGAGCAGGACCGCCGCGAGCCTGTCTATGTCGGCCGCGCTGCGTATCCGCCCCTCCCGCCTCATGACCCGCTCCGCCTCCAGACTCGTCATCCGCTCGTCGCGCAGGACCGTTTTGAGCCCGCACTCGCGCTCAATCAGCCCGGCGAGTTCCCGCGACCGAACCGATCCCTCGATGTCGCCGCCGCTCATCGAGAGCGGCAGGCCGACGACGACCTCGTCGACGCCGTGCGCGGCGGCGATGGCGGCGATATGCGCGACGAGATCCTTCGCGCCGCCCCGCTCGAACGTCGGCAATCCCTGCGCGGTGAAGCCGAGCTCGTCGCTGATGGCGAGCCCGGTCCGCTTCGTGCCGGGGTCGACGCCGAGCACGCGCCCCGCCCTGCCGTCTTCGCTCTCCATTATCATATCACATGAGGCGCCTGACGACGAGGATCGTCAGGTCATCGTTCGCCCCTCTCGGATACGCGAACCTCTCGACCTCCTCGACGATCGCGTCGCGGACCTGCGCAGCGTCTCTCCCGGCGAGACCCGAGAGGAACGCGTGGAGCCGCTCCTCTCCGAACAGGTCGCCCGCCGCGCTTTCCGCCTCGGTGACTCCGTCGGTCGTCACGACGATCATGTCGCCCCGCCCGAGCTTGAGCCGGTGCGATTCGTAGGGAAAGCCCGGCGACACGCCCAGTATCAGGCCGCTGTAGTCGAGAACCTCGAATCCGCCCGTCGCCCTCACCACGACGGGGAAGAAATGCCCCGCGTTGGAGTAGACGACCTCGTTGCGCTTCAGATCCAGGCAGCCGTAGAACATCGTGGCGAACTTGTCCGGCGAGGTGATGTCGCACATCACGTCGTTGAGGCGCCCGATCACGGCGACCGGATCGGTCATGCGGTCGGCCATGGCCCGCAGGCTCGCCTGCAGGGAAGCCATCAGCAGGGAGGCGGGCACACCCTTGCCGGAAACGTCGGCGACGGTGAACCCGAAGTGGCCGTTGCTCTTGAGGAAATCGTAGTAATCGCCTCCCACCTGCTTGCTCGAGACGCTCAGCGCGGAGGCCTCGTAGTTGTCTATCTGCGGCGGGGCCGACGGGAGGAGGTTGATCTGGATCGACCGCGCGATGTTAAGCTCCTCCTCCATCACCTTCTTCTCGACGATCTGTTCGAGAAGCTCCATGCGCGACAGCGCGGCGGCCACCTGGCCGGCGAGCATCGAGAGCAGCGCCTGCTGCTGCTGGCTGTACCGCCCCCCCTCGCGCCGCTCGCCGAGCAGCAGCACCGCCGCGCACCTGCCGTCGTGTACGACCGGGACGATCAGCTCATACGCCGCCATCCGCCTGACGATGCCGGGCAGGGTCCCGACCGCCTCCCGTACCAGCTTCCTTCCGGGGCGCAGCCATCCGCGTCGCGGCCTCATGAAGCCGAGGGTCTCTATGAAATCGAGCTTGCCGACCGGTTCGCCGTGCTGCTCGAGCATCGAGACGACCCTCTCGGCGTAGATATCCTCCGACCTGAGAGCGAGCACCTCGTCCCTGAGCATCGTCTCCACCTCCGCCGTGCTGAGGACGTTCCCCAGCACTCCCGCGATCCGCTCCTTCATCGAGCCGACGTCCACCGCCGAGAGGAGTTCGTCGCTGAGGTTCATCAGCTTGACCCGCGGACTCTCCTCCCTCAGCAGCGCCCGCTCGGCCCACTCCTCGAGCCGTTCGAGGACCGGCTGGAAGGCGAGTATGAACAGGATGATCAGGAGCGTTTCGATGAACTCGAGCTCGACGCCGGCGTAATCGGTGATCACCCGGGTGAACTGCTTGATCACGACGAGATAGACGGCGGCGAAGATCGCCGCCGTCGAGGCGTAGAACAGCCCCTTGCGCGCGATCAGCCGCACGTCGATGAGCTGGTACTTCATGATGACGTACCCGACCGAGCCCCCGCCGATGATCAGGGATGCGTTGATCAGGGCGGCGGCGACGTTCTTGTCGAGCTGCGAGCCCATGAAATACGGCACGACGCGCGCCAGCGAGTAGGTGATCACGGCGATGCCGATCCCCGCGAGGACGATGTGCGTCTGGCGGCGCTGCCGCGGGGTGAGATCGCGTCTCAGCGCCAGTCCGAACAGGGACATCGCCAGCACGGCGTACATCACGTTGACGAGCGAGAAGAGCTGCCCGTGCGCCTTGAACAGCAGTTCCGAGAAGACATTGAGGGAGCGCGAGAGACCCCCGACCGAGGAGGCGAGGACGCTCGACGGCAGGGGCAGGCCGCCGAGAAAGTCGAACAGCCGCGAGGGATTCACCCGGTCGACGAGGAACAGAACCATCAGCAGGTGGAAGATGTGCGGCAGGAACAGGATGAAGGCGAACCGCCTGATATACTTCCAGGCCGCGTAGCGTTGCGGGTAGACGATCCCGGCGAGCAGCAGCGAGGGAAAGAAGAACTCCCAGGTGTAGTCGAAGCTCTCGACGAAATCCCGGAAGAGATAGGTGCCCTCGGGGAGGTTCTGCTCGATGATCACGCCGATGGCGCCGAGGATCGGGCCGATCCCCGCGAAGATCATCACGAGCGCGGTGGCCCAGGTGGAAATGCTGCGGGGCGAGAAGCGCAGGATCAGGACGGCGAGGAATATGATCGCCGCGCCCAGCACGAAATAGAACGAGGCAAATACGGACGAGGTGGCCACTGTATCACTCCGGAGCCTGCTTCCCCCGGGATCCCGGCCGGGCGCGACCGCCCTGTGCTCTCTGATACGTCCGCCCGGGAGGATCGGTTCCGGTTACCGGCGGGGGCGGACGATCCCGGACGGTCATTCGCCCTGATCCGCGCCGCCGTCGACCACCTTCTCGAGGATGATCTTCATCCCGCCGTCCGGCACCTTCTCGTAGACGAGCGAATCCATCATCGCCTTCATGATATAGATGCCGCGGCCGCGCTTCTTGTGGATATCGGCCGGGTCGGGTAAATGCTTGAGATACTCATGGAAATCGAATCCCTCGCCGCAGTCGACGACCTCGATCACGATCCGGTCGGGAAGCCGGCGGAAGATGGCCCTGACGTTGCAGTCGGGACAGCAATGGTTCCCGTGCTCGAGAGCGTTCGTGCACGCTTCGATCACCGATATCGATATCTCGTTGAGAGCGTTCTTCGAAAAGCCCATCTCCCCGGTGACCTCGCCGCATACCAGATCGATCATGTTCAGCCACTGGTAGCTGCTG
>JAQVGR010000158.1 GCA_028696635.1 Candidatus Krumholzibacteriia bacterium
TCCGAAGCATTTCCATTCGAACGGGATGGTCCCGAGCCCGTTCATTCGGTCGTGGAGCGCCGGCGCGTCGTAGCGGTGCGTCACCGCGTAGGCTACGGTGACCGTGTCGACGAGGTACCCGTCGGTGACCGAGAGCAGGGCATGGTGCGTGCCGCAGTCCCCCGGGCCGGTCGTCCTGACGAAGGCGCTCTCCGCGCGGGCGAACCTGCCGTCGGAGATCGACCAGACGAGCGGGTCCCCGCCGTCGTAGTCGGCGCGGGTCGGCACGGCGACGGTGTCCCCCCTGGCGACGACGATATCCCTCATGCCCGCTATCCGAAGCAGGCCGGGATTCGGCGTCGTCGACCACACGTCGTATACGGCGGAGAACTCGTTGTGCGGGCAGATCTGTATATAGAGGATCTCGTCTATCTCCCTGCTCCACTCCGCCGACCAGACGGGGGACGAGAACGGGGAGAGCGCGGCATCGAAGGCGCCGACGGTGTCCGCCTCGACGGCGAACGCTCCGGATACCCTGTCGAGCGTCAGCCTGAGGTCGTATATCCCCGGCGCGAGGAAGCCGGGCTCGTACGCCGGGTCGTCTATCGCCCAGACCGGCATGATCGAGCCGTCGCCGCCTATCATCACGCCGAGCGAGATGAAATGGTAACTGTACCAGTTCCCCCAGGCGGGGACCGGCGTGTACCCGATGACGAACCTCGAATCGCCGCTGCGGTCGATCCTCGCGATCAGCATCGAGGTGTCGGAGCGGGCGTCGAATCTGACGTCGGAGATGACGGCCGAACGCCATCCGATGTCGGGAAGCCCCGTCAGGTATCCGTCGAGGTCGGCGAACCAGCCGACGAGGTTGGCGTGCCACTCGAACTCGGGGTGGGACCCGTACCCCATCGCGTCGTGGATCAGATCGGGGTGCTGCTCCGCGGCGCCGGCGGAAACCGCGACGATAGAGGCAACGAGCAGCGCCCTCGCGGCGGGGGATCTCCTGAGCGTTCTCTTCTGCACGGCGTGATCCAAGGCGGCCCGGCGCACCTGCCGGGCCCGCGCGACGTCTGCGGGCGCGGGCGGGTCTCAGGAAAAATATACCATCGCGGCGCCACCGATACAAGGCCCTCCGGAGAGGTCTGCCGAGCGGTCTGCCGAGCGGTCGGCCCGCCCTACGTCTCGCGCTCGAGCACGATCGCTATCGTCCCCGCCTCGGGGGCGTCGGCCCTGACGTCGGCGACATGCCGTATCCGGGCGGGGCCGCCGAGCAGGAGCGATCCGAGCGAGCGGGCGATCTCCTCAGCCATGGAGTTCGCCTGATCGTACGTCCTCGCCGTCACGGTGACCCGCACGGCCCCCCCCGAGCCGGGCTCCTGGTTGATCCTGCTCGCCGCCTCGAGAATCGCCGGCGCCGGGGCCGCGCGCCCCTGCTGGCGCGGGGAGAGGCCGCTCCCGGCGAAGAGGAAGGCGAGCCCGCCTCCCGCCGCCATGCGGTACGCGGGCAGGTCGAACCCCTTCCCGACGAAGTTGCGCTTGTTCCCCGCCCGGTCCCATGCCTCGACCACGTACGAGTACGTGTACCCCGGAGGCATCGGAGCCCCCTGCGCGGAGAGGCCGTCCCAGCCGATCCGCTCCGGGGGGTTGCCGGTTCCCTCGAAGACCCTGACCTCGCCGCTGCGCGAATCGGCGATCGTCAGCCGCCAGCGCTCCACGCCGGTGAGCGCGGGCTTGAACCGCACTATCTCGCCGTGCGCATATGTCTCGTGCCAGGGACGGGGGAGGTAGGGGGATGGCTCCAGCGCGGAGAGCCGCAGCAGCGGGGCGCGAAGATCGATCGCGCCCTCGGCGAGCACGTCCCACGTGTTGTCCCAGTCGAGCCCCGGGGCGGCGGCCGGATCGAGGGCGATCCGCAGCGTCGGCCGCTCGAACTCGATCCTGAACCTGTCCTCGCCCTCGATCGTCATCCTCGTGAAGACGGTCCCGTCGGTTCCGCCCTCGAGCACCATCGAGCTGTCCGGCCCCGCTCCTTGGGCGCCCGACGGCGCGGGCCCGCACAGGGCCGCCGCGACTGCCAGGGCCGCCGTGAGCATCCGCAGTTTCCTCGCTGTCATGATAGGTCTCTCCCCTCGTTGCCGGCCCGGCGGTCAGTCGGCGAGCCGGTACTCGATCGTGATGGCGCCCCACTGCTCGCCTGTCCGGCCGCCGCCGAGCGGCTCGAACTCCCAGGCGAGCAGGGCGACTATCGCGTTCCTGTCGAATTCCTCGAACCCCGATGTCTTCTGCACCAGCACGCTCTCCTTCACCCTGCCGCTCGGCAATACGATGAAGTACAGATCGACCGCGCCCTCGATCCCCTCACGCTTGGCGCGATCGGGGTATCCCGGCCTGCGGTAGCGCAGCAGCGCCCGGTCCGCGACCGGGCCGACGAGGCTCATCCCGTCGATCACCCTTCGGGCGGTCGATTCGGCCTTCGCCGCGGTCGCCGGTTCGACGGTCTTCTCCGGCACGCTCCCCAGCCGCATCGCCGGCGCGGAGGGGCGCTTCGCGCTCCGCGAAAGCGCGACGGGGGTCGAGCCGGGATTCTCGCCGCGCTCCATCGCGACGGCTCCGCTCCCCGTTTCGCCCCTGTCGGTCACCGCGGCGAGCGCGGGCCGGTCCGCGATGTTCGATGCTGCCAGGGCGGCGATCTTCGGCCGCTCGCTCTGCGCGCTGCGCTCGAGCGAGGCCAGCGTGCGCCGCATCCGGTCCTTCGCCGCGTACTCGTCCTGGGGCTGCGGCGCGAAATCGCTCTTCTCCGTCTTCCGCACGAAATGCTCGGGCCGCTGCGCGGGGGAGGGTACGATCTTCCTGACGGCGCGCCGCTGCGCGGCGGGGGGCGCGGCCGCCGCGGGGCGGACCGGCTCGGGCTCGATCCAGCTGATCTCGGTCAGGACCTCCTGCTCGGGAGCGGTCGTCCGGTACAGCAGCAGACAGAGAAGGAGCAGGGCGTGGATCAGAATGCTGATCCCGGTTGTCTTTCCCGTCCTCGACCGCTGCCGCGCCAGCTCACGGCTCAGGGCGAATGCGTTCATCGCTCACCCCCGCCTCTCTGGAGCGCCGCTATGGCCATCCTCCGGGCCCCCGCGCCGCGCGCCTCGCCGAGCACCGTCCTGATCGTCGAGTACGGCACCTCGGTGTCGGCGCGCAGCACAACGAGAACGTCCTCGTTCCCCGGGTTGGAGAGCAGGCCTGCAAGCAAGGGGCCGAAGGCCTCCCGCTCGACGATCCGCTCGTTGATGGCGATCCTGCCCGTTCTGCTCAGCGTGATGTTGATCTTGACCGCGTCCTCCGGCCCCCGCGTCACCGCGGAGGGCAGGTCGACCTCGAGATCGGAGAGCGCGAGCATCGGCGCGGTGATCAGCAGGATGATCACGAGCGTGAGCGCCACATCTATGATCGGCGTGACGTTGATCGCCGCTCGGAGCGGCATGCCGACGCCGGTGTTTCTTCGTTTCATGACCGCCTACCTTCCCAGCACGGCTATCTCGCCCGCCCCGCTCAGCTTCACCCGGTCGAGGACGTCGACGAAGATCCCGTGCTCGACCTGGTCGGCGCACGCCAGGACGACCCTGCGGTCGGTCCTTCCGTCCAGCATCGGCCTCAGCACGCCGGACAGCTCCCGCCGCGACACCATGGCCCTGTTGACGAGGACGCTGTCCTCGCTGACCACGGTCAGCTCGATGCGCTCCTCCTGCAGCTTCTTCTCCGATGCCTTCGCGCTCTCGACGGCCCTGCGGACGGCGATGCTCGACTCGAAGGCCAGCGGAGTCAGCAGCAGGAGCATGACGACGAGCACGAGGGAGACGTCGATCAGCGGCGTCATGTTGACCTCGTGTATCCCGCCGTTTGTCTGTTTGGACGACGTTCCTGACATGGCGGCAACCTCACTCGGCGGTTATGGTCTCCATCTGATCGGCGACATCGAGAATCTCCATCCCGCCGCGTCCGTCGAGGATCCCGTCGGAGCGCCGGGCCTGCTTCGGAGCGGCCGGGGCCCGCTCGAGCTCGAGCCGCAGGGTCCGGGCGTTGTTCTCCGCCACGGTGAGCATCACGGTGATCCGCCGCGCCAGATGGTTGTAGAGCATCAGGGCGGGGACCGCGATGATCAGCCCCGCCGCGGTGGTCGTGAGCGCCTCGGCGACGCCGGCGGCCACGATCGAGGGGGCCGCCGAGCCGGTCGTCGACATGTCGTGGAACGCCCGCATGATCCCCCATACCGTGCCGAGCAGGCCGATCAGCGGGGCGACGGCGGCCATCGTCCCGAGGATCCCGAGGTTGTTCTCGAGCAGCAGCCGCTGCTGGCTCAGCGATATCTGGAGTTGCTCTTCGGCCTTGTCGGGGTCGAGCCCCTCGGCGTCCAGCGTCGAGCACGCCGCGGCCCCCATCGGGTGGCTGCACGACCGGCACACACGCCGCGCCTCGCCGCGGTCGCCGCGGCGCAGCTCCCGCGTGGCGAGCTCGAGGGTCCCGTCGGCGCTGCCCGCGCGTTTCCAGAAGTACCAGATCCGCTCGATGGCGACCGCCAGGGTGACCACGCTGAGCCCGATGAGCACGATGAAGATCGGGCTCCCCGTTATCGATTCCATCCAGTTGATGTCAGCATACATCTCGACACGCTCCTTCTCGGTGGCCGCCCGGGGTCATCGGGCGATCGCTTCGAGCTGCGCGACGCGCTCGCCCGCCGCCAGCACCAGCTCTTCGTCCTGCGAATGCCGGATCAGGTCCTTGTAGGCCGATATCGCCCTGCTCCAGTCCTCGCGTTCCTCGTACATCGCCGCGCACCTCGCCACGGCGAGCAGGCGGTACGGATCGGCCTTCTCGGCGGAGGCCATCGCCTTCTCGTACGCCTTGACGGCGCCCGCCGCCTCGCCGAGCTGCTCCCTGCAGGCGCCGATCCGGTACTGCAGCTCTAACGCCAGCTCCGCGCGGGGTTTCGCGGCAAGCGCTCGCTCGAACTCCGCGACAGCCTCGGCGAACCGGCCGGTCTCTTCGTGTATGTCTCCCATCTGATAGGCGATCTCGACGGTCCGGCCCTCGCCGGACGGGTAGGTCGCCCGGTACCGGTCGAGCGTCTCCCGCGCCTCGGCGGTCTGCCCGATCATGCGCCGGCACAGGGCGAGGTTGTAGAGAGAGGCGGCCATGATCTCGTCGGCCGCTCCCTCGTCGAGCACGCCCGTGAAATCGACCGCGGCCTGCATGAACTTGCCTTCCTCGAAGCGCAGGGACCCGAGCCTGAAGCGGACCATCGGCCTGAACTCGCTCTGCGGGAAGAAATTGAGGAAC
>JAQVGR010000159.1 GCA_028696635.1 Candidatus Krumholzibacteriia bacterium
CCGAACGAGGTGTGCCCGTGGCCGCGGATCGCCATGATCCGGCCCGCCAGCGCGACCGCCGCCCCGCCCGCGCAGAGCCGGTCGCCCGCCGCTACCGCCTCGGCGATGCGGTGCGAGCGCTCGAAACGGTACGGCCAGGGCTCGACGCCCAGTCCGCGCAGAGTCTCGATCTTCGCGATCCGCCGCTCGCGCTCCTTCGCGCCGTCGCCCGGTCCGGTCTCGCTCACGTCAGTTGTTCCTTTCCTTCCATCTCAGATACCCATCGATGAATATGTCGATTCCGCCGTCCATCACTGCCGGCAGATTCCCCGTCTGGACGCCGGTGCGGTGGTCCTTCACGAGCGTGTACGGGTGAAAAACATAGCTCCTGATCTGGTTCCCCCAGGATATATCCTTCTTCTCGCCCGCCGCCTTCGCCTTCTTCTCCTCCTCCTCCTCGAGCAGCCGGGCGTAGATGCGGGAGCGCAGCACCCGCATAGCCATCTCCCGGTTACGGTGCTGCGAGCGCTCGTTCTGACACTGCACGACGATCCCCGTGGGGAAATGGGTGATGCGCACCGCCGAGGAGACCTTGTTCACGTGCTGCCCGCCGGCGCCGCTCGCCCGGTAGGTATCGACGCGGATTTCGTCGGGATCGATCTCCACATCGAGATTGTCGTCGATCTCGGGATACACGTGCACGGCAGCGAACGACGTATGCCTGCGGTGGTTTGCGTCGAACGGCGAGATGCGGACCAGACGGTGAATGCCGCTCTCCGACTTGAAGCGGCCGAACGCGAACTCCCCCGTGATCTCGATGGTCGCGTTCTTGATCCCCGCCTCGTCTCCGGGCTGAAGATCGAGCAGCCGGTGATGAAAGCCGTGCTCGTCGAGATATCTCGTGTACATCCGCAGTAGCATCTCGGCCCAGTCCTGCGACTCGGTCCCGCCGGCGCCCGGATGGATGTTGATGATCGCGTTCCCCCTGTCGTGCTCCCCGGAGAGCAGCACGGCCATCTCGAACTCGGCGAGGCCCCCCCTGACCCGTTCAAGCTCCGCGCAGATCTCGCCGAGTATCGACTCGTCGTCCTCTCCGAGCGCGAGCAGCTCCCTGATCGCCTCGATGTCGGCCTGTATCGCGCGGTACGGCTCTATTCGCCCCTTGATCTCCCGCAGGCGGGCGAAGGTCCGATCAGCCTTCTCCCTGTCCCCCCAAAAATCCGGAGCGGACATCTGCTCCTCGATACGGGCGGTCTCCGCCTTCATCGACTCGAGGTCAAAGATACTCCTTGAGGCCGAGCAGCTGCTCCTCCATGCCGTCGACCGCTTCGGCGGCCTCGCGGGCCGTCATCCGCTCCTGCATCGCCGCATCACCGCTTTCATCGCTTTCGGCTCCGCCCGTCGAGGAACTCGTCGCGCAGGCGGGCCGCTTCGGCGCGGACCTGCCCGATCGGCGCGTCCGTATCGATCTTCAGATCGGCCCGTTCCCAGTCCCGGGAGAGTGAGCGCTGCCGCTCAATGCGCTGCAGCGCCTCGGCGCGGGTGAATCCGTCCCTGCGCATCATGCGCCTGACGCGGACCTCCTCCGGCGCATCGGTGCGCACGGAAAGATCCGGCTTGAACCTGAATTTATACTGGAAAAAGAGCAGCGCATCAAGAACTATGTACGGCGCCTGCCCCCTCAGTGACGAGATCCGTTCCCCGACGATCCGCTTCACGTACGGCCTGATCAACCGGTTGAGCCTGTCGAGCGCCCGCTGTTCGGCGAAGACGACACCGGCCAGACGCATCCGGGATACGCGGTCTCCCGCCAGCACCCCGGGGCCGAACGCCGCGCGGAGCGACCGGGCGAACGACGGGTCCTCGAACGCCTCGTGCGCGAGCTCGTCGGCGTCGATGAGCGCCCCGCCCCGTTCGGCCAAGACGCGCGCCACGAGCGACTTGCCCGAGGCGATCGGACCGGTGACGACGATGAGAGGCGATTCCATCAGTGCGCCTCCAGCCAGTCGCCCCCGTACCCGATGTCCACCTTCAGCGGGACGTCCAGACGCACTGCCGCCTCCATCCGCTCCCTGACGAGCGCGATCACGTCGTCGCGCTCGGCGCGCGGGACGTCGAAGACGAGCTCGTCATGGACCTGGAGCACCATCCTCGTCCCGAAGCGCCGCGCTGAGAGCTCGCGGTCGATCTCGATCATCGCGATCTTGATCAGGTCCGCCGCGGTGCCCTGGATCGGCATGTTCACCGCGATGCGCTCGGACAGCGATCGCAGCCTGCCGTCCTCGCTGGCGATCTCGGGAAGGGGACGACGCCTGCCGAACAGGGTCTGGGCGTATCCGTTCCCGCGCGCCTCCTCCTGCGCCCGCTCTATCCATGCCCGCACTCCCGGGTATGTCTCGAAGTACTCTTCGATGAAGCGCTTCGCCTCGTCGAACGGGATGCGCAGCTGCTGCGAAAGGGCCCTCGGCCCCTGCCCGTACATGACGCCGAAGTTAATCGTCTTCGCGCTCGCTCGCATCTGCGGCCGGACCCGCTCCTCGGGGACCCGGTAGATCCGCGAGGCGGTCCTCGTGTGGATGTCAGCCCCCTCGCCGAACGCGCCGCACAGTCCCTCGTCCCGCGAGAGGTGCGCCATGATCCGCAGCTCTATCTGGGAGTAGTCGGCGTCGACGAGCACGTTGCCGGGAGCGGGGACGAAGGCGCGCCTGATGCTCTTTCCGAGCTCGGTCCGTATCGGGATGTTCTGCAGATTGGGCTCGCTCGAGGAAAGTCTCCCCGTCGCCGTCACCGTCTGGTTGAAGGAGGTGTGGATCCGGCCGGTGCGGGGATTCACCAGACGCGGCAGCGCCTCCACGTAGGTGCCGGAGAGCTTCGTCAGCTGCCGGTGTTCGAGGATCAGCCCGGCGATCGGATGATCGACGGCCAGCTCGCCGAGGACCTGGCTGTCCGTCGACCGCCCCGTCTTCGTTTTGCGCCCCGCGGGAAGCCCGAGCTTGTCGAAGAGGACCTCCTGGAGCTGCCTGCCCGAGTTGATGTTGAACGTCTCTCCGGCGGCCTCGTAGATCCGTGCCGTCAGCCGTTCGATCTCCCCGGCGATGACGCTTCCGAGGTCCGCGAGGCGGCTCGTGTCGACCGCCATGCCGGACTGCTCCATCCGCTTCAGGACGAAACAGAGCGGCATCTCGATCTCCCTGAAAAGCGTTCCCGCCTCGGTCCCCTCGAGCTGCGGCTCGAAGAGCCTCCGAAGCCGGAGCGTATAATCGGCGTCCTCGCACGAATACTCGCACAGGCGATCGAGCGCCACGCGCCTGATGTCGCGCACGCGGTCCCCCTTCTCGAACAGGTCGCCGTAGGGGATCATGCGGTGCCTGAAATGGTCGAGGGCGAGATTGTCGAGCGAGTGGGAACGCCGCGACGGATCGAGACAGTACGAGGCTATCATCGTGTCCCACCCGACCCCGCGCACCTCGAATCCGTGCGATTCGAGAACGAGAAGATCATACTTCACGTTGTGCCCCGTCTTTTCGATCCGCTCGTCGGCGAGGACCGGGCCGAGGGCCTCCCGGACCGCCGGCAGATCCGGGGCGGACGCGCCGGATTCGGCGAAGAGCCCCTCCCCGGACTCTCCCGTCCCGACGGGCACGTACCATGCCCCTCCTTCCTCGACGGCGAACGATATGCCGACAAGCCGCGCCTCGAGCGGATCGAGCGAGGTCGTTTCGACGTCGAACACGAAGCCGCCCGAACCGGAAAGAACGCGGACGAGATCGCCGAGACCGCCGCCGTCGACGAGCCGGTAGGGAGGGGTACCGGCGCTCTTTCCCGTCCCGATGCCGAGCTCCTTGACGATCTGCGTGAACTCGAGGTCGACAAGCAGATCGAGCAGCCGGTCCTCGTCGGGTCTGCCGATCTCGAGGTCCTCGGGGGAGATCGTGACCGGCACCTCCCGCAGGGTGACCAGCTCCCTCGATCGCAGGGCGGACTCGCGGCCCTCCTCGATCTTACGCCGGACATGATCCGGCGCGATCTCGGCCGAACGCTCGAGGATTGCGTCGAGAGAGCCGAACTCGTGCATGAGCTTGAGCGCCGTCTTCTCCCCGATGCCCCTGACGCCGGGGATATTGTCGACGCTGTCCCCCATAAGCGAGAGCAGATCGACGATCTGGCCCGGTTCGAGCCCGTACTTCGCCCGCACCATCTCCGGGCCTTCGTCCTCGTCGATGCCGCTCCCCGAGGAAGGCCTGATCACGCGGACGCGGTCCGACAGGAGCTGGAAGAGATCCTTGTCTCCCGACACGATGCGCACGTCGTCCCCCGAGGCCTCGGCCCGTCTGGCCAGCGTCGCGATGATGTCGTCGGCTTCGTATCCGGGCATGACGGCGACGGGTATCCCGAGCGCCTCGAGAAGTTCGAAGATCAGAGGGAACTGATCGGCCATCTCGTCGGGCATCTCTTCGCGCTGAGCCTTGTACCCTCCGTACTCGCGGTGCCGGTCCGTCTCCTCCTCGCTGTCGAAGACGCACGCCATCAGGGTGGGATGGTAGCGCTGCAGTATCTGCAGGACGACACGGAGAAATCCGAACGCGGCGCTCGTGTTTCGCCCCTTGGAATCGATCAGGGGGTTGCGTATGAAGGCGTAGTACGCCCGGTAGGCGATCGCATGCCCGTCGATGAGGAACAGGGTCCGCTTCATGGCGCCTCCGGGGCGCGCGCAGCGTAGAGCCGCTGCTGACGTATGTACCGCTCGACGGCGGAGGGAACGAGGTATCTGATCGAACGCCCCTCCGCGACGAGAGCGCGGATCGCGCTCGACGAGATCGAGGTCGCGCATGTCTCGATGAATATGACCGCGGCCCCCGCCGGGACGGGGGCGCCCCGGCCGGTCCCCTCGCGCCGCATGGCGACGATCGTCGCATGCTCGAAGATCACGTCCGGGCGGCGCCACCCGGCCATCTCGGCGAGCGAATCGCTCCCCACGAGCAGGTACAGCCGATCCCGGCCATACCCGTCGGCCGCGAACCGCATGACGGACTGCCAGGTGTATGAGGAGTCTCCGCCCCCCTCGACGAGCGAGAGCCCGAACCGTTCGTTCCCCTCGATGGCCAGCTCGACCATGCGGCACCGCTGCTCGAAGGGCGAGAGGGCGCGCTCGGTCTTGTGCGGCGGCTTGGCCGTCGGGATGAAGAGAACCCTGTCGAGGCCCGCGAAATCGAGGGCCCGCTCCGCAAGAATGAGATGACCCGTGTGGATCGGATCGAACGAA
>JAQVGR010000160.1:0-2012 GCA_028696635.1 Candidatus Krumholzibacteriia bacterium
TGAGGCGCTTGAGGCTCTCCTCGATCGCCCCGGTGATCTGGACGGCCGTCGTCTCGGCGGTGAAGAGCTCGGGCATCAGCTTCGTCGTGACGAAGAGCTTGTCGCGCTTGGCGGGGAAGAGCTTGCCGATCACCGTTTCCATCTCGAAGTACTGCCGCGCCGTGTCCACATAGTTGATCCCCCGCTCCATCGCATACTCGAGCAGCGCGGGCTCCTGCATCATCGCGCTGCCGAACGAGATGTCGGACACCTTCCACCCGGTCGATCCGAGAGCCCGGTAGGCCTTGATCCCCGGCTTCTCGGGGGTCTGTTCTTCGGTGGCGCCCAGCGCCGCGCCGGTCCCGGCCAGGCCGATCCCCGCGCCGACGATGCCGGCCATGCCGGCCCCGAGGAACGACCGCCTCGAGATCGTCCTGCGTTCATCGCTCATAGCTCACCTCTCTCTCGTTGTCCTCACTCGGCCCCGTTCCCGGGGAGGTCGAGGCCGTACGCTTCGTGTATCATCAGCGGCGGCATCGGCCCCTCCAGCGGGCTCCTGTCGCGCACGTACCAGTCGTACCACTGCAGATGCCTGTAGAGTACGTCGATGCGGCCCGGTTGTTTCCGGTTTCCGTGTCCCTCGCCGGGGTACTGCACGGGACGCACCGCCGGGTGGTCGTTCATCTTGAGGCGGCGGTAGTACTCGAGGCTCTGCGAGGGATGCACCCGGGTGTCGGCGGCGCCGCCGAGGATCAGCACGGCCGTCCTGCTCCGGTGCGCCCAGTAGATCGGGCTGCGCCTGAGGCTGAATTCCCACTGGGCGTCGTCGGCGTCGAGCTTCTTTCCCGAATGGACGTAGAGCTCCTCGTACGGGATGTCGGTGGTGCCGCGCTTGCTCACCAGATCGCTGATCCCGACGAACATGCAGACGGCGCGGACCTTCTCCGTGTAGTACGACGAGAACCACGCGGCGGCGTACCCTCCGTACGAGCCCCCCCCGAGGCCGACCCGATCCGGGTCGACGAGGGCGCGCGAGACGAGCCAGTCGATTCCGTCGGCGACGTCGTCGAACTCCTTGCCCGCCGCGTCCATGTACCCCTGCATGGCGAAGCCGACCCCGTACCCCGTGCTGGCGCGGTAGTTCGGGTAGAAGGCGAAGTACCCCTTCCCCGCGAGCACCTGGCCGGGATTGAAGTAGCCGCCCATCCACGTGTTGCTGTAATGCGCCTCGGGCCCGCCGTGGACGGTGACGATGAGGGGATAGAGCTTGCCTTCCTCGTGCCCGACCGGCCAGACGAGGATCCCCTCTATTTCGAGGCCGTCCCTGGCCGCGTACCGCACGACCTCCTGCCGGCCGAGCTCGCGGTCGGCGATCCACGGATTCAGCGTGGTGAGGCGCCGCGGGAGGCCGGAGCCTTTCTTCCAGTAGAATACGTCCCCGGGGATGCCGGGCGAGGACCCGATCAGCGCGAAGCGGGAGCGGTCCTTCGAGCAGCCGGGGCCGTCGAAGACGATCCCCGCATCGCGGGAGTGCAGGATCAGTCTCCGGTCGCCTCCCGTGGAGCCCACCGAGCTGATCGTGTTCCAGACCCCCTCGGCGGCGAGGTAGAGGACCCTGCCGTTCTTTTCCCACCCGACCCGCTGTACGTGTCCGGCGAATCCGTCCGGGGTGAGGTTGCGCGCTCCGCCCCCGGCGACGTCGATCACGAAGGCCTGGCTGACCGCGTGGTCCTCTCGCGTGAGCGCCGCGGCGTAGGCGAGCTGTTTCCCGTCGGGGCTGAAGGCGAAGTTGCCGAGCTTGCCCGGGTTGTCGGTGAGGCGGCGGACCGTCCGCGCGTCGAGATCGAGGATGTGGATCTTCTGGAACATATAGATGTGATCGATGAGGTTTCTCGGGCATACGGCCAGGGCGACCGTGCTGCCGTCCGGGCCGAACTCGAAGCTCGCCACGTGGCCGTCGAGATCGATCGGCTCGCCCTCGACCGGATCGCCGCCGGCGCGCGCCTCGGCGAGGTACAGCCGGGCATCGCGGA
>JAQVGR010000160.1:2022-5241 GCA_028696635.1 Candidatus Krumholzibacteriia bacterium
GCTGCTTCTCGACCGCCGGCGCCTCCTCGAGCGCGAGGTACCCGATGCGCCGGCCGTCGGGGTGCCACCGGAACGAGCGGACGCCGGTCTTGGATTTCGTCAGGGGGAACGCCTCGCCGCCGTCGATGGGGATCGCCCAGACCTGCGTCTTTGCGCCCGTGCCGCGCTGCGTGGTGAAGGCGAGGAGCGCTCCGTCGGGGCTGAAGGCGGGGGAGTGGATATCCACCTTCCCCGTGATGAACGGCCTGATCTCGCCGGTCAGGGTCGAGACGAGATAGAGCTCCGACCAGGCGCCGCCGGCCTCTTCGCCGGCTGCGCGGGGCGCCGAGACCGTGTAGGCGATCCACGCGCCGTCGGGGCTGATCGCCGTCTCGCCCGCGCGCCTGACGCCGAGCGCGTCTTCCGGCGTGACGACCCCGGCGTCCGCCCGGGCGGCGCACAGCGAGGTCATCGCCAGGGCGATCGCCAGCGCGAGTGATGCGGAGCGTTTCCGCGTGTGCAGCATTGTGAGACTCCTTTCGAATGAATGCTCGCGTTGGGGAGCACCGCGCCAGTATACACGCAGAAGCCCGCGTTGAACACCGGAAATCCGGGCGCGCCGCGGGCGGCGCGCAGGCTCTTGACCTCCCCCGCGGGGCGGTGGTACCGTCGGTCCCGGAAACGCCGCCGCACCGTCCCGCGGGGTCGAAGACGCGACAGGAGGACGCCGATGAACACGAGACCGACGAAGCTCCCCGACGAAGCGTATCGCGAGCTGCTGCCCGGCGAGGTCTACCACCCGATCGTGCCTGCCTCGGCCTCCCCGCTGGAGGTGACGGCGCGCTCGGTGGCCGTCGGCCTCGTGATGGCGATGATCTTCTCGCTCGCCTCGGCGTACCTCGCCCTCAAGACGGGGCAGGGGATGGAGGCGGCGATACCGATCGCGATCATCGCGATCGGCATGGCAGGGCTGTTCTCGCGGCGGAGCACGATCCTCGAGAACGTGATCATACAGTCGATCGGCGCCGCCTCGAGCGCAGTGGTCGCGGGGGCCGTCTTCACGATCCCGGCCCTCTACATGCTCGACATCGAGGTCGGCTTCTGGCACATCTTTCTCACCGCGTTCTTCGGCGGGTGTCTCGGCGTGCTCTTTTTGATCCCGCTTCGCGATTACCTCATGGTCCGCGAGCACGGAACGCTCCCGTTCCCGGAGGCCATGGCGACGACGGAGATCCTCGTCGCCGGCGAGAGCGCCGGGCAGCAGGCGAAGACACTCGTCTGGGCCGCCCTGGTGGGGTTCGCCTACGACCTGTGCATCCTCACCTTCGGCCTCTGGCGGGAGGTGATCACCTTCCACGCGATCGGGATCGGGCGCTGGATCGAGCGGCGTTTCACGATGGCCTTCCGCGTCGACGGCCTCTCGGCGATCGTCGGGCTCGGGTACATCGTGGGGATCAAGTACGCCTCGATCATCGCGGCGGGGAGCGTCCTCTCGTTCCTCGTGCTGATACCGCTGGTCAAGTACATCGGCGGGAATCTCGCCGGCGTGATCCCGCCCGCGACCGTCCCCATAGCGGATATGGGGGTCGACGATATCTTCACCACCTACGTGCGGCTGATAGGGATCGGCGGGATCGCCGGCGCGGGGATCATGGGGATCATCCGGTCGATCCCCTCGATAGGCCAGTCGTTCCTGCTCGGCATACGGGGGATCGCCGCGGCGCGCGGCGAGGAGCATCCCGACGCGCGGACCGAGCGCAACATCGGGATGCGCGACGTGCTGCTCGGGGCCGCCGCGATCGCCGTCTGCCTCTGGCTCTTCTTCCGCGGCGGACTCACGGGGAGCCTGGTGGCGACGATCGGGGTCCTGCTCGCGCTGGGGATCTCGTTCCTCTTCACGATGGTCTCCGCCCGCGCGATCGGCCTGATCGGCACCAACCCCGTCTCGGGGATGACGCTCGCGACGCTGATCATCACCAGCGTGATCCTCACCCGGGTCGGGCTCTCCGGCAAGCCGGGGATGTTCGTGGCGCTGATCATCGGCGGGGTCGTGTGCACGGCCCTTGCCACCGCGGGGGCGTTCGCCACCGACCTGAAGATCGGCTACTGGATCGGGGCGACCCCCCGGCGCCAGCAGACGTGGAAGTTCCTCGGCGTCGCCGTCTCGGCGGCCTTCTGCGCACTGGCGATGATGCTGCTCGCGCGCACCTACACGCTCGGCTCGATGGAGATGCCCGCGCCGCAGGCCTCGGCGATGCGCGAGATCATCTTCGGCCTGATGGGGCCCGAGGCGGGGGTGCAGTGGATACTCTTCTCGTTCGGGGTGATCATCTCGGTGATCCTGTGGATGGCCGGCGTCCCCGCGCTCGCCTTCGCCCTGGGGATGTACCTGCCGATCCAGCTCAACACGGCCGTTCTGCTCGGCGGGATCATCTCATGGTTCGTCGGGCGCAGCAGCCGTGACGAGTCGGTCGCCAAGGAGCGCAGGGAGCGGGGGATCCTCGTCGCCTCGGGGTTCATCGCCGGCGGATCGATCGCCGGCGTGGTCGCGGCGGTGATCGCGGCGCTCGGGTGGGACCGCCATCTCGCCGTCTCGTACGGCGAGAACGCGGGCGAGCTCGTCGCCATCGCGATGCTCGCGTTGCTCTCTATCTTCATGTACCGGTACTCGAAGCGGGTCGGCCGGTAGCGCGTCCCCTCACCGCAGCGGGCGCCTGAGAAGGCGGATGTCGTCGATCCAGACCGTGCCGGCGCCGTTCACGAAGAGGTTGAGCTTGACGGCGTCCGGGTTCTCCCCGGCTCGCAGCCTGAACGGGGTGCTGACCGTCCGCCAGTCGTTCGTCCCCGAGAGGGCGTGGTCGAGCCCGCGCGAGTAGTATTCCCCCCGCCCGTCGAAGACGCAGAACATCTCGAGGTAGGTTTCCCCTTCGAGCCGCTCGGTCCGCAGAGAGGCCTGGTAGACGAGGAAGGCATCCTCGAGATCGATGTCTGCGAGCTGGGCGAGGCGGATCGTCGCCGGGCCGTCGACCGCCACGCGGATCGAGCCCCTGCCGTCGACCGTCACGTCGCCGTCGAAGGCGACGCCGTTCTTCGTTATCACATCGGCTATTCCATCGAGCCCGATGCGCCTGATCTCGGTCCCGCCGCCTCCGACCCCCCCGCCGCACGAGACGGCCGAGACAACCGCTATTGCGGCGAGCGCCGCCGCCGCGCGTTTCGCCATGACTTCCTCCTTCGGCT
>JAQVGR010000161.1 GCA_028696635.1 Candidatus Krumholzibacteriia bacterium
GTCGCCGTCGATCGAGCCGAAGTTCCCCTGGCCGTCGACGGGCGGGTAGCGCATCGTGAAGTCCTGCGCGAGGCGGGCGACGGCGTCGTAGACGGCGGCCGTTCCGTGCGGATGGTAGTTGCCGGTGACGTCTCCGGTGAGCTTCGCCGACTTGCGGTAGGGCCGGTTGTGGGCGATGTTGAGATCGTTCATCGCCAGCAGGATGCGACGGTGCACTGGCTTGAGCCCGTCTCGCACGTCCGGAAGGGCGCGCGAGACGATGACGCTCATCGAGTAATCGAGGTACGAGCTGCGCATCTCGTCCTCTATGTAGACCGGAATGACGCGCTGCCTGCTGATGTCCATCCGCTTCGGCCTCCTTATCTACACATCCAGGTTGCGAACCTCGAGGGCGTTCTCCTGGATGAACTGTTTCCTCGGCTCCACCTGGTCGCCCATGAGGATCGTGAATATGTGGTCCGCCTCGACGGCGTCCTCGAGGGTGACCTGGAGTATCGTCCGGCGCTCGGGATCCATCGTCGTCATCCACAGCTGCTCCGGGTTCATTTCTCCGAGCCCCTTGTATCGCTGAAGATAGACCCCCTTCGATCCGCCCATCTCCTTGAGTATCTTGTCCTTTTCCTCGTCGTCGTAGGCGTACCGGTCGTCGCTTCCCTTTCGCACCCGGTACAGCGGCGGCTGCGCGATGTAGATGCACCCCTGCGAGATCAGCTCGGGCATGTACCGGAAGAACAGCGTGAGGATCAGGGTGCGGATGTGCGCGCCGTCGACGTCCGCGTCCGTCATGATCACGATCTTGCGGTACCGGATCTTCGATATGTCGAAGTCCTCCTCGCCGACGCCGGTGCCGAGCGCCGTGATGACGGTCTTTATCTCCTCGTTGGCGAGAACCTTGTCGAGCCGGGCCTTCTCGACGTTGAGGATCTTTCCCTTGAGCGGCAGGATCGCTTGGAAGCGCCTGTCTCTGCCCTGCTTCGCCGAGCCCCCCGCCGAGTCGCCCTCGACGAGGTAGAGCTCGCACTGCTCGGGATCGGTCATCGAGCAGTCCGCAAGCTTGCCGGGGAGCGACCCCGATTCGAGGGCCGACTTGCGGCGCACGAGGTCGCGCGCCTTGCGGGCGGCGTCGCGCGCGCGCGCGGACTGCATCGCCTTCTCGATGATACGCTTGGCGATCGGCGGGTTCTCCTCGAGATACTCGCCGAGTTTCTGTCCCACCACCTGCTCGACGACCCCCCTGATCTCGCTGTTGCCGAGCTTCGCCTTCGTCTGCCCCTCGAACTGGGGATCGGGGAGCTTCACGCTGACGACGGCGGTCAGTCCCTCGCGCACGTCGTCGCCGGAGAGCGTCGTGCTCGTCCTGCTTCGCTTGAACAGGTTGTTCTTCTGGGCATAGTTGTTCAGCGTGCGCGTGAGCGCCGTCTTGAAACCGACCAGATGCGTGCCGCCGTCGACCGTGTTGATGTTGTTCGCGAAGCAGAATATCTTCTCGTTGTACGAATCGTTGTACTGGATCGCGATGTCTATCTCGTACGGATCGGCGTGGTCCTCGAAGTAGATGGGCTTCTTGTGCAGCACCTCGCGGTTTTCGTTGAGGAATTTCACGAAGGAGACTATGCCGCCGGAGTAGTTGAAATCGTGCCTCTTGCCGGTGCGCTCGTCGCTGAAGACGATGTTGATGCCCTTGTTGAGGAAGGCGAGCTCCCGCATCCTGAGCGACAGGGTGTCGAAACTGTAGGTGAGCGTCGTGAAGACCTTTTCGTCCGGCATGAAGGTGACGATCGTGCCCCTGCCGTCCTTCTTCCCCGTCTGCGGCTTCGTCTTGAGGTCGTACGCCGGCTTGCCGCGCTCGTACCGCTGCGTGTAGACCTTGCCGTCCCGCAGGATCTCGACCTCGAGCCACTCCGAGAGGGCGTTGACGACCGACACGCCGACGCCGTGCAGTCCTCCCGAGACGCGGTAGCTGTCGTGGTCGAACTTGCCTCCGGCATGCAGGGTCGTCATCACGACCTCGACCGCCGGGCGCTTCTGCGTCGGATGCCGGTCGACGGGGATCCCCCTCCCGTCGTCGGCGACCGTCACCGCGCCGTCCTTGCGGATCGTGACCTCGATCCTCGTGCAGTGGCCGGCCATCGCCTCGTCGATCGAGTTGTCGACCACCTCGTATATCATGTGATGCAGCCCGTGCAGATCGGTGCTGCCGATGTACATCGCCGGCCGCTTCCTGACCGCGTCGAGCCCCTTGAGGACCTGTATCCCCTTGGCGGTGTATTCTGCGCTCATTCCTCGCTCCCTGCCCGTTTCATTCTCAGCCGTATCTCGGTCACGCCGAGCCCGGGGAACCGTTCGTGGATCTTTTCGATGATTCGTTTCTGATGGAACCGGAGTTCCTGCATCCAGGCGTTATCGCACACCTCGACCAGGAGGACCCCTCCCCGGACCTCGACCGGATTGCTGCGCGCCGCGAGGAGATCTCCCACTATCCGGTCCCAGTCCCCGACCAGGCGGGCCTCCTCGAGCCGCCCGGCGATGCCGAGGTTCCTGAAGACCGCGGGGATGATGTCCCCGATGATTCCCAACCCTTTCTTCCTGGCCATTTCCCGCGGCTCCCGGCTCGCTCCATGTCCGCAGAATAGTAGTACTCGCCGCCGCCGAATGGAAGGAAAATATGGGGGTTACGGGGCCCCGGAGAACGACGCCCGCGGAGGATTCACCCCCCTGCGCACCCCGGCTCCCCGGCCGTCCCGGAGAATACCCCCGCCTTGACGGTGAGCCACGATCCGCCCCCGCGCCCCGCCGGCACGTCCTCGGGGCGGGGCGAGGTGATGAAGCTCTGATACCGGTCCGAGAGGACGGCTCTCACCCCGTCGGCGACCTGCGCGTCCAGCTCGGAGAAGAGATCGTCGAGGAGGACGATCGGCCGCTCTCCCCGGCGTTCGAGTATCACCGCGGCCTGCGCCAGGCGCAGGGCGATCGCCGTCAGCCGCAGGCGTCCCTGGGAACCGTACCTTCGCAGGTCGACCCCCCCCGCGCGGATCGCCATGTCGTCGCAGTGGGGACCGCTGAGGGTGTATCCCCGTCTCGCCTCCGTCTCCCGCGTCGAGGCCAGCGTCTCGAGGATCGTCGTTTCCGCCTCTTCCGGGCGGGGGCCGAACGAGGGGGTGTAGACGAGCTCGAGCCCGTCGCCGCCGATTACCGTCGAGCAGATATCCCGGGCGCGCGCCTCGAGGATCCCGAGCGTCTCGATCCGTCCCCTGATCACCGCCGCCCCCGACTGAGCCATGACGAGGTCCCACGCGTCGAGCTGTCGCTCGTCGAGCCTCCCCCCCGCGGCGGCTTCCCGGAGGAGCGCGTTTCTCTGCCGCAGCGCCGACCGGTACTGCCGGTACCGGTCGAGGAATTCGGGAGAGATCAGCGCCGCCGTGTAATCGAGGTAGAGCCGTCTCGCCGCCGGCGGGCCGGCGGCGAGCTCGCTGTCGGCCGGCGTGAACAGGACGCTCGGCAACAGCCCGACGAGTTCTCCCATGCCTCCGAGGGCCGTGCCGTTGACCGCCGCCCTGACTCTGCCGCCCCGCTCCAGCCCCGCCTCAATCCGGAATCCGACGCCGCTGTCGCTGCGGCCCGACAGCCTGAGGAAGAAACGGCCGGATCCGAATCCGACCATCTCCGAAGCGCGCCGCGTCCGGAACGAGCGGCCGAGCGAGAAGAGGTGGATCGCCTCGAGAAGATTCGTCTTCCCCTGGGCATTGCGCCCGGTGATGTAATTGAAGGTGCCCGAGAAGGACAGATGAGCCGACTCGATGTTCCTGAACCCGCTGAGCTCGAGGCGCTCGACGATCACGCCGCGTCACCGCGCTTCCCGGCGGATCAATTTATCCGCAGCGGCATCACGATGCACAGCTGCCTGATGTCGCCTTTCTGCGCCACCGGAGAGACAAGCGCCGCATTGTCCGGGCGATCGAGCTGGAAGGAGATCTCCTCCCCGTCGATCGTCCTGAGGATATCCTGCACGTACGCGGCGTTGTACCCTATATCCATCGGCTCCTCCGACCATGTCGCCTCGATCTCCTCCCTCGCCTCGCCGAGGTCCTGTGTCGTCACATGCAGCGTCAGCATGCCGGCTTCGAGAGAGAAGACGACCTGGTGCGTGAGCGCGTCGGAGAGGATCGACACGCGCTTCGTTGCGGCCGAAAGCGCGTCCCGGGAGACGACGAGCTCCTTCGGGTTCTTCGTCGGGATCACTTTCTGGTAGTTCGGGAACGGACCTTCGAGAAGCCGGGAATATATGGATACGTCCTCCATCTCGAACGAGATGCTGTTCTCGCCGACCGCGATCCGTATTCCCTCTTCCTTCTCCGCATAGGCGCGGAACGTGCTCATGGCCTTCGGGGGCACGATGACCTCGGTCTTCTGGACCGCTCCGAGAGGTATCTTCGCCTCGACCTTGGCCAGCCGGTGCCCGTCCGTGGATATCAGCGACAGCCCGCTGCGGCCTATCTCCCAGAGCACCCCGCAGAGAGCCGGACGCGTGATATCGTTCGAAACGGCATATATCGTCTTCTGAATGAGGCGCCCGAGCAGGCCGGACTCGACCGCGAACTCCGTTCGGCTGTCCTGTTTCGGGATCTTCGGAAAATCGCCCGCCGGTCTGCCGTTCACCGAGAACCTGCTCCGGCCGCAGGAGATCGTGAGTTTGTCGCCATCGACGGTCATCGTCGCCTCGTCGCCGGAGAGGGACTTGACGATCTCCGCCATCTTCCTGGCCGGTGCCGCGACGCTCCCTTCTCCCTCTACCTTCCCCCCCACCCGCGATGTAACCGATATATCGAGATCGGTCGCCGAGAAGGTCACCCCGGAGGCGTCGGCGTTTATGAGAACCATGGAGAGTATCGGCATCGTCGTCTTCGCCGGCACGACCGATGAGATCGCATTCATCTTCCTCGTCAGCTCTGGGAGCGGGACCTGGATCTTCACGCCTCTACCTCCTGGAAGCCGCCTCGCCTGCGGCCGGTCGCCTCATGGAGTGTGATCATCCTTTCGATCCGATACCCTGTTACGGGAACGAAAGCATACGGCACCGCGGGGATGATATTCAAGGAAAAAGGTTGGCGGATGAGGGACGTTTCCGGATCAAGAGCTATATATATTCTATAACAGTAGTAGTAATAGGAGATGTTGAGACGTTGAAAACCGTCGGGAACACGCGACAGTCACCGGTAAAAGCACGACAGACGAT